>DAOVRZ010000090.1:0-25710 GCA_030627905.1 Halanaerobiales bacterium | reverse complement strand
ATGCCTTCTATCTTTTACATTTCTTAATACTGCATTTATATCCTTAAAAACTCTTCGAAAAAATTTATTTTCTTTTCTTCTGCTCTTTTTTGTTTTCTAGTGTTTCTTTTCATAATAACCCCCTCAATTGGCTATAAATCAATATAATATCTAATTATATTATATCATATTTATTCATTTATGAGAATTATTATCTCGAAAAATTTTTACTCGTTAGAGCTGCATATATCTTCAGCTCTAACGAGCAAATTTATTTTATAGCTATATTAAGCTTAAATTTTTCATATTAAATTTCTGAAAATTTCCACAATATTTCTAGCAGTTTTTTTAAAAAAATACTTCTTTAGCTGCAATGCAACTAAAATTTCCCATTAGAACTCTTTAAAATTATCACCACCTATAATACAATTATTGATGTCAGATTAAACATATTTGTATACATTTGGTTAATTAAGTAATATCTTTATTGGTTATTTTATCTCTACGAAAAAAGCAAAACAAAAAATAATGAATTAAATAATTTGAGTTTGTGGATTTTACTATAAATTTCGTAGTTTAAATAATGTGCTTTTTAACACATAACTTACTAAAAGCTTTTAGTGATGCTGCATATTATTTACCCTTATGCGTTAGTAATCTTTATCATTTTAAAAAGCGGTTGAAATGTTGTGCTCCTCTCGTGCATTCCTTTTTTGCAAACTACAATGATTTTTATTTTGATATGGATAAAATTGATGTTGCGTCTATTGTCAATAAAATTAAACGATTAAATGAATCAGTTGGATGCTTTAACTATTCATACTCTAACAAAATGTCTAAACACAAATAATTTATGTGTTTTTTTAATATTCTCAATAGATACATTTTTACCAATCAAAGTATTATCTAACCACCCACAAGAATATATTTTGTCTGCTTCTTCAGCATTTCTTTTGTACTAAATTATACACTGTGACTTTGGTCTATTTTCTTCTCTGATAGATAACTAAATGGTATATATATATTCATAAAAACATTCTTTATATTTAATCTATATAATGATTATCTTTCAATATCCCTATAACTCTTAAACTGTATAGTTCAAGGTAGATACAAAACGTCACCCTCCCCATGACATATATGTTTTACTAGTTCTATGTTTAAGCTAGATTCATTTTTATGAGATAAACTCTATATAAACCTTGCTTTTGATAATAATCATAATTATCTAATACTTCTAAGATTCCTTGAACAATATTCTGAGGATCAGCAGCATCAACCAATACTCCAAATTTTTCCTCCCCTTCTTTTAACACCTCTGAAGGACCACCATTCTTTGTAACAACTACTAGTAATCCACAAGCCATCGCTTCAATTGGTGCAAGTCCAAACGGTTCATATAGAGCAGTCAATGAAAATACAGATTTTCTTCTGCCAAATTCTCTATAGCATGCTGCAAGTTGCTTCTGACTATTTAAGCTAAACATACTGACTTTACCTTTTAAGTCATACTTATTGATTACATCCATAATACTATCTAGAATCTTCTTTTCTTCAACTTTTACATTGGAGTAATTTACAAATGGATTATCAATCCCTCTAAGAGTAATAACTAAATTTGCTCTTTTCTGTAATTCACTACTCTCAGCATAAGCTTTTACAAGCCCTATATGGTTCTTCTTATGATCTAATCTGCTTGCTGCGATTACTGCTAGAAGTTCTCTCCTATCCTTATCTAAATCTCTATCAAACACTTCTCTAACCTTGTTAATTACAATATCTTCTTCCACATTTTTAGAGGTAGTTGAAAATAATTCTGTATTTGCTCCTGGAGGAACAACCGTAAACTTATTGTCATCATTTGTATCCACAGCACCTTTATATGCTCTGTGGCCATACTGTTCCATTCTCTCTTGCAGTGTACTTACAAAGTTAACTGCTGAATTTGCCATACTTATTCTTTCAGCCATTATTCATTTAGTAAAATTATATCTTTGATCCATCTCTTCAATGTTTAATAGACTTACGTTCAATTTATCCATTTTTTTGTGCACCCAGTGAATGACCTGTAAATGAGTATGGAATACCTGTTTTTTCTTGCAATATAGCCCCAGCTAATCCACCATCTCCATAATGAGTAGTAACAAAATCGGGCATTTCTCCCTCGCTTTTATAGAATGCAATAATATTTTCAACATATTCATTAAGGTGTTCCCATAATAATTCTTTATTTAAAAAATTTTTTCCTCCAAAAGGAATTCTAATTATTCTTACGTTTTCTACACCCTCATAGTAATCAATCTGATTTTCAAACCCAGGCCATTCATCATCAATTATTTGTCTTGTAATAATATCAATTTTATGACCTAACTTTGACATGGCAATTGCAACTTCTTTAACATATACAAGCTGATCGCCAAAATCAGGATGTTCGGTCCAGTACAAATCATTATTATCAAAATTACCCTGTGGATTTAAAAAAGCTATTCTTCTACCGTACCTTCTCCAAATAGATGAAATGCATCATCTTCTGATGGCTTGATAATATCTATTTTTGATAACAGATTTTTTATGTACTCTTTGCCATCATGATTTGGTTCCCAAAGAATTTCTCTGTAATTTGGATCAAAACAAACCAAACTACCTTCCTCTTTTGCTATTTCAATAAATTTTTCCACTGTGCTTCTTGAAGGATTATATGAAATTGACCAGGATGAAAGATGTACAATCTTACTTTTCCTTATTAATGACTTATTGAGGTCATTGATTTCTATCTTTTTGTCGGGTCTCTATATGCAATAAATTTTGGTGTTGTCTTACTTTTATTAACAACAACCATTGAAGTATTACTATGTTCATCAAATTGTACACCTTCAGTATTCACACCGTTTTCCTTTAAAGTATCAACTAGAAATTCGCCAAAATCATCCTTACCAACTTTTGTAACAATCGCAGGATTTCCACCTAATTTTTTGATGTTCATAACTATATTGCCTGGTGAACCGCCAAAATACCTATTAAATTGTGAACAGTTTAAGGTATCACTATATTCTGTTGATATCATATCGATTAATATTTCACCAACAGCAGTTAAATCAATTTCTTTTATCTCAGAAAATTTAATCTGATCGTTAAATTGAAACATATCTTCACCTCAAAGATCATTATTTAAGAATGCGGGGAAACTGGTTTCCTAACTGAGCAAATAAAAACTAAACTTTAGTACGAAAGTATAGTTTTTATAATTATATTCAATATAAAATAGCTCATCAACTATTGATATTTCAATAAAAAACACCTGATACGTCTAGAAATCAGGTGTTATCAAAGACCATGCTTATTATACCTTAATAAGACATCGCAGCACTTTCAATATGAAACTCATAACCTTTATCTTCCGTAATGTCAAAATCATAGTTGATGCCTCTAACTAATACCTCTATAAGCATTTCTACTTTTTTCATTATTTTATCAATATCATCTACTTTCCACGTTCCTTTGATGAAGTCCACAGATCCTTTTGTTCTATAAAAATAAAATGGATTTCCAATTATACTACCACTTTCTTGCTGTACTAATTTAATTTTTTTACCATTTGTAGTTCCTTCTATTTGATACTTGCCCATATTTCCATAAAAGGTTATGTATCCTCTAGTAATATTAACATTATCCTGAACATTGATATATTCTTCAGCATATATCATAAGCCCTTTAAAAGCGCTTTTTTCGTGAATTATGACTAATCAAAAAAAGCCAGTCAGGGTAACTCATACCACCCTAACTAGCATATTAACATTCTATTAAATGATTGCTTCCTGCTCTAGCTTAATTCTTTCATCCAACATATAGTTTACGATTTCCTCAAACTCTTGATATCCTTCTTGACCTTTATTCACTAAATCTAGATAAGCATTTATACCTTTTTAACAAATTCAGATTTTAATTTCATAGCTCCAAAACCATTAATTTTGCAATCAATATCATGATCTCCATCAACCAAATGTATATTTTTTACTTTTGTACCTATTTTTATAACTAATGAACTTCCTTTTACTTTAAGGTCTTTAATTACTGTTACAGAATCACCATCGTTTAAGACATTTCCATTTGCATCTTTGATAATCTTTTTATCTTCACTATTTTCGGTTTCTACTTCTAAAGTCCACTCATGACCACATTCTGGACAAACTAACTGAATTCCATCTTCGTAAGTGTATTCTGAGTTACATTTTGGACAATTTGGCAAATCTAACATAATTTCATTTCCTCCATTCGTTATTGCTAATTTTAATATATAAAAATTATTTTCAATTTCCTTTTTTAAAATTTCATAAAAATAGCAATTAGGAACTTTTATATATTTATATCCTATCATAGTCTTCTCATATTGACAACTCATCCACCAAACTATCCTTGATGATAAAGTCGTTAAATTATTGCCTCCTGCTCTAGCTTAATTCCTTCATCCAACATATATTTTATGACTTCCGCAAACTCTTGATATCCTTCTTGATCAATAAGTTTCTTTAATTGTTTACCATAACTATCTGTAAAAGAGTCACAAAAATTTCGATACTCTTCTAGAGTCGCTTGATCCATATTAAGAGATTGTAATTTAGGAATTAGATCTTTAAGTTGCTTAAAGATTTTAAAACCTCCTAAATCTATATCTCCCCAATGATAAAATAAAACTTCCTGGTCATGGTTTTGGCAATAGTCATAGATTTTCTCCAAAAACAATCGTTTAATCGGACTGTAAAAGCCACCAAGATAGATCACTAGACTATCTTTATCAACACCTTTATTCACTAAATCTAGATAAGTGGCCTTATTTTCAACGGTTAAAACTCTTTTAATCACTAACTCCGTGAGAGTAAAGTTTTTGATCATCAAGCTATTCATAGAAGACCCATAGATAAAATCAGTAAAATCGAGCTCTTTGTCGTTTAGATCTATCTTCAATGGCCCGATAAATAAAAGTTCCACAGATGATTTAATGATCCCAATCTCTTCTAATACATCTTCCGTTCTAACTTCATCATCCTTTAGATAATAATCTCTCACAATTTTCACAAGTCGGCTACGTACATTTTTTTCAAATATCTTACTACCTCCAAGATATTTCCGACTAAAAATCCGCTCTAGCACCTCTTCTTCACCCTTCAATTCCAATCCATGAAAGGTATCTAATATTGCTTTTAAAAGCTCATCATCAGAAGGAATTGAGCGTGGCAACTTCTTATTAGCCTCAATCTCTAGTACGGAATCATCCAAAAATGAGATCATCCAGTGAATACTTAATTCATCTCTGGCTTTTTTAAATTTACTTAAAGTTTCAGTAACAACCTCACTTTTTGCCTTCCGCTGGTTCAGGCTATAAGCTTTCTCCACCTCTGTAAGAACTAGCCATACTGACTTTAATATATTTCCCTGTTCGAATTTAACCCAGTCAAATTCAACCACACCTGCACGTTTGAGCTCCCCCACCGCCCCATGAACTCTTTCTTTCTTCTCCACATCCTCTAACTCATACTGTGGAAACTCTTTCTTATTAAATTTAAGCAACACCCGTGTTTGAATCGAAGAATCGCCATAATAATGCTTACTTCGCTCATACTTATCCAACAGTTTATCTAAAATCAGTTTTTTATAATTCATCAGATCACACCTACACAATCATTTTCGATTAAACTTCAGCCATCTCTTTTTTATAGTCATAAGCTTTTACCACCGTCTTCTCACCAAGTCGCATAACAGTTAGGGTTCGATCAACATTCGGAGCAATATCACCAATCTTTTCTGTCGGTGCAGAGATAATGGCCTGTAATCCTAACTCGCGCAAAAGACCTAAACTCTTTTGAATCCGTTCATGATCCATCTTATTAAAAGCTTCATCAAAGGCGATTAAGCGTAACGTATTATTTTCTTTAGAATTAATCCGATACTTCTGGACAAAGGAAGCTAAAACCGAGATATAAAATGGAGTTTGAGTCTCTCCACCCGATTTCTTATTTAAAACCCGAGAAAGTCTAGAGCGAACCCCCTGTTCATTGGTAACAATCAGATCAAAGGTTAAATAGGTTCGATAATCAGTATATTTCTCCAAGTTTTTCTCTAGACGACTTTGCTCATCAGCAGTCAAATCAGCACGTCCCACATCTACAATCTGTTTAAAAAGATCATCAATAGCTTCCTTGTGTCTGATCTGAAATTCTGATGAAAAGAGATTAAAACCATCCATCAACATCTCATCAGTGATCATATCATAGTACTTCTTATTTTGTGAATTCGGTCTAACTTCAAAATTGTACTTGTCCCGTCCAAAGGTGATTCCCTTTAAAGCAGCATTCATCTCAGTGATCTGATTTTTAACTAAATCAATATTTCCTTTCAGTTTACTGATAAAATCATCTTGAAACTGGCGTTGCGCCTTTTCAGCAGCATCTTTGATCTTTTTTTCATAATCCACCAGGTAGGTCTCTTTTAACTTATTCCACTCATTGAAATAGTCTTCATTAGTAATTTTTTGAATGTCATAGGAAGCTTTATAGAGTGAATTATACTCTGAACGTTCTGCAACTAGATTCTTTTTCTTACCGCTCATCTGAGTAAAGGTTCTGGCAAGAGCTGAACTAAAGTTCTGTTTAATTACCCCTGGTTGTTTTCCTTCAAGTTCCTTAAGGAAACGAGGTTCACCTATTGATTCTCTAAACTCTAGGCTAAATCTTTCACTAATCTCAGCCCACAGTTGATCTCTTCCTTCTTTCACTTCAGGTATTTTTGAACTAATTAACTCTTTCATAACGCTGTCAAGTACAGCTAATTTACTACTGATAGCGGTAATTTGAGCCTCGATCTCTTTCAATTCTTTCCTTACTCCGTTTAATTGATCGTCTAGCTTTATAAGATACGTCAAATCAAGACCAGCAATCTCTTCTTTAATCTTTGTTAATCTCTCTTTAATCTGATCATAAGGTTTAAGACTCTCTAGATCACTTATTATATTGGTAATCTCATTTTGAGTCATCGGTTCGATCTTTCTCACTATATTAAGACTATTCACCAATCCACTTAACTCACTAATCTCAATTTTCAAACTAGCCAATGTCTCTTCTTTGACAATAATCTGCTTCTCCAATGATTTCTGACCGATATAAGGGTGTTTCCACCGTTCAGGATTCAATTGACGAGCAGTATAGTTTTGATAAAGCATACCTGTAGGAGTAATAGCTAGATGATATTTATTTAAATCCTCCACCTGTTCACACTTGGTCACCCGACCCAAAATATAGTCAACATAAGCTCTAGCAAAGATGTTTTCAGTCTCCACCTCTTCAGCTAAACTCCCAGCCATTGATTTAGGTTCCTTCTTAATAATATTTCCGATATCTACCAGACCAATATCATGCAATCTTCGACTTGTCTTTAACTTATCATAAATCTTTAAAGCAGGCTGAAAATACTCCGGTTCTATTAACAGGTAAAATTTCTGAGTATGGAGATAGCCTTCAATCGCATTTCGCCATTTTTCATCTTTAATGTCAATAACATCGGAGAGAATGTCCACATTAATGGATAGCTCACTTTCAATTGCAGCTTTCAACTCTAAAATTTTTGGATTATAAGGCTTGATTCCCTGTTTTAGTTGCTCTATTTCTTTGGCAATGGTTTTAGCTTCATTATTCTTACTTTCAAAATCCTGATTTACAGAGTAGTATTTATCGTTAACCAGCTCACGATACTTGTTCATCTTTTCACGCAGACTCTGCAACAACTCACTTTCGATAGTTATTAGCTCATCACCAGTTAGTTGAATTAACCAACTCGCCTCATCTCCTAATTGATCTACTAATTCACGAACACTAGCAGCATCCTCAAAAATATGAATAATCTTTCTCAAATCACCCACATTTTCACGCCACTTTATGCCATTTGTGTGCAGAATTTGCGTCAGTTTATCTCTAATCCTATCTATTCTACGTAGATCCTTTTGGCACTCTTCTTTCTGACTATCTAAAGATTCCAACTTTTTATTTACATCAGATTGGGCTTTTTCAGTAATCAATCTTTCTTCCTCCTGAGCCAACCGTCCCTTCTCTTTCTCATTAGTCTGTAGAAGATCTGCCAACTCTATCTTTTCTGTCTGTTTTTCAGTTAGCTGGCCCTCATAGACGTTCAGCTTTTCCACTTTTTCCTGATGTTCAGCACGTTTCACCAGATAACCCTGTTCTTCAGACCGTTTCTGATCCTGCAAATATGGCTGATACACCTTATCAATACTTTCTAAAGATTCTACTCTTGTCTTAACCATCTGAACTTCCATCTCAAGTTGTTTATAATATCTAATATTATCCTGCATATCTTGAATATCTATTTTACTATCTACCTCACAAACAAACTCACTAATAAATCTCTCAATATCTGCAATAGGAGTAAACTGAACAGCCTTTTTAAATAGAGTAAAATATTTATCATTGATCGAACCCATGATCCCTAAAAAAGTCTCTTGATAACTCTTATTGGTATCGTAGAAAGAGAGCTTATTTGAGTAATTATTTTTACCGAAAGATTTAAACTCTTTAAGTCCCATCGTCTTCTCGTCGACAATAAAATGATTTTTAGGTATGGGGTGATCTTTTAAAATAAAAAATTGATGCCCATACTCACCATCAGAATAGATATCGAAGACAACCCCCACTACAAAAGGCTTCTTTTTTACAGTATCATACAACTCAATCGCAAGATAACTAGAAAAATCAAAACCACCTCTAAGATAATTAAACCCACTAGCCCCATCGTCACTAATCTCACCTAAAAGATACCCTTTTAAGGAACGATTTGAATTATCATTAGCAGATTTATTAAAGAAACTACCTCTTGTATCGCCAAGCATCACCAGCTGCAAGGCATCCAGAATAGTCGATTTACCAGCACCATTTTTTCCAGTAAGGAAGTTTAAATTCTTAAACTCGATTAGTTCATGCTCAATATAATGCCAATTAAGCAAAAGCATCTTCTTCAATTGCTTCATCTAGTTCGGCCTCCTCATCTGGGGATTTATCCTGCATCATCTCAAAAATGGCGGAAATCTTTTCATTTGTAACAATAAATAGGATTGACGAATAAATAATAATTCTGGTCTCAGGATCAGCCCATCTACCCTCAATCTTATCAATTATATTGTAGCGTTTTAAGAGAGATAAGATATTATGAATCTCAACATCTGCTAACTTTTTGCTAATTAGACCAATACTAATCATCTTATTTATGAGATCGCCCACTGTTATTATACTCTCTCTTTTTAAAGATAGCTTTTCACTCTCTTCCTCATAGATTAAACGCAAAGTATATAAGATCAGGGTCTCATTTTTATTTAACCGAGTTCGATTCAAGCCAAAACTATTTTCTATAAAGATAACCCCATAAGCATTGTCTTTCTTCAATAACCACCCGGCGATTTTCAAATAATCCCGAAAGATTTCAAAGTGTCGCTCAACAAAACTATAGTCACGATTTATCTTTAACCTTTTCTCTGAACGATCTAAACTCTCTCTGAGCAGATAGGTAGAGGCCAATAGTTGGTTGACCAATTGGGTAAAATCTTCTTTATCTTTCACAGTCATCCTCCGATATTGTTCAAACCACATAATGATTACCTCTTTCTACTTAATTTTAGACATGGAATCGTATAATCTGAAACCATTACTGACCCTTCCAAAAAGTCCACCCGATAGAATGAATTCTTTTCATCAGCTTTCAAAACAGCTAAGATGGTCATGATAAAATCATCATCTTCCTTTAAGTTGAGATCACTACTATAGATCTCTTGTTTATCTTTAAATTGACTCTCCATAAATTTCATAATCTTCGCATGGGAAAAGCTCTTTTGTACCTTCTTTTGGAACTCCTCAAACTCTTTGGCGAACAGTTCTTTATCTACTTTAGAGTTCATCTTTAAAACTTTGGTCTTCTCACGAACCCTATTTTTACCTTTAATATAGAGAGACTGTTCATCTAAGAACTTCTGAGCGAAAATCTGGGCTGAATACTTCATCTCTTCTAACAAATCATCTGCTCTTGGGGTTTCTTGCTGGACATATTTTAAAATCTCGATTAGTTTCCCTTTGATGCTTCGGTCAGTGTTGAGTAAAAAACGAATTTTCTCAAATGATGCTCTGATATATGCAGTATTTTTGCTATCTACCTGAGTGATCAAATCATCCATCTTCTCATAGGCAGTCAGGATCTGACCGATCATCTGATTGATCTCTAGATATCCGTCTTCTTTGTTTTGAAAGGCTTTCATTCGAAGAGCAGAATCTAGTAAAATATCCATGATCTCTTCATCGTATAACCAGGCTTTGAGGATTGTCATAATTGGCCCTTTGTAACGTGGCACAGAGTCAAAGGTTTTTAAAGGATAGTAGATTCGATCTTCTACTAACTGTTTAAAGTTATCAAAATGATCTGCCAAAATTTCTTTCATCTGACTTCGTTCAGAAAGTAATCGACTATAGTTTTTAATCTCATTGGAAAGACCCTTCAACTCATCAATCAGATTGTTAGTATTTTCGTAGGCAGTCTTTAAGGTTGAATACATATATTCATTTCTTTCACTATCGGCAGTTTTTAACGCCGAGTATGTTGTATAGACATACCCATTGTATTCTCGTTCAGAGATATTCACTAGATCATATAAAGTATTGATGATTTTTAATGAATAACCAGGTACAATAACATGTTCATCAAAAGTACCCGGAATATAATCTTTATCAATCCAGCCTGTGGATTCTAGCCTTCTAATCAAAAAATGTGCCATTGAAGATAAATTTTGATCCTCTGGAATATCTTCTTCATCCAAATCCATCAACAGATCTTCCAGATTATAGATCAGTATTGATATAAACTCATCTTTTTTAAGAATCATATTTTGCTTATATGCCTTGCGAAGGGTGAAGAGGGCATGTACATAAATTTCTTTATTCTTCGACGCAAGGATTGAAAAGAGATTCTGAGGAATCTTCTCGAATAAGTTCATCATTAGTTCCTCCAAATATAATTTTACTATTCTCCTCAATATTCTCGAATAAGAGGGCTTTTCCTTCTAATATTGCCGAAATAGTGGGGGAGTATACGTTTATGGGGGTAAGTTTAATGCGAAAATGAGTTTTTTATAGTTTTATGCAGGGTCACAAGAAGGCTATCCCATATTCATCGGATAAACTGAATACTAATGATCCTGCAGATTTTGTTTACGAAATTATTCATACTGGAATAACCTTCTACAATGAAACTTTTCAGCGCTAATTTGTTGGAAGGTTTTTTAAAACAAAAAAAGACCATGAAATTCAGTTCTGCTATTTCATAGTCTCTTCTATTCACAAATTATAAAAGTATTCGTTTCTTTATCGTGTTATGTAAATGTTAAACTCAGATAAAAGTAAATTTGAGACGACAGACTAGTTTGATTACCCCTAGTCAGGGCGCTTCTTGGTAATTTCCGTCCCCAAGTGGAACACATGGTCATCTCATTTACACGTGCAGGTTTTAACTGCATTATATTATACCTTTGTTTTTTCTTAAGGTCAATATTGTATGCCTTTACACAGCTCTAACGAGTAAAATATTATTCGATCAATAAAAAAGAAAAATTTATCTTTGTATAATTGTTAAAATTTACAATTTACATTCTAGAATTTTTATTAAAAAAGAATACTACATTTTGTTTTTGAATTTTTAAATTTTACATAGTTTTGTTTCATCACCTCCTGGTATCATAAATATGTCATAAACGTCGTATTTGAATCCGTTTGTTTAATCTAACAATATCTTCAGTGGTTAGTGTATCTCGTCGAAAAGATTCCAATATCCTTGAAGATATTTCTTTTATCCCGATTTTTAAACACTTCATAGTATCAGTACCTTTTTCAAATAATTGCCTTATAATATCAGCTATTTGAATTAATAAATAATGATTTTTCATAGCATTATAGTCTAAACAACATATATGTTCCGTATTCTATATAGCTTTGATTTCTTCTATCTTTTACATTCCTTAACTTTGAATTTATATCCTTAAAAAAGTGCTTTTTTATCCTCATAAACTTTTCGAAAAAATTTAATTTTTTTTCTTCTTCTCTTTTTTGTTTTCTAGTTTTTCTTATCATAATAATCCCTCCAAATGTCTATAAATCAACATAATATCTAATTATATCATATTTATTCATTTTTGGAAATTATTATATCGAAAACTTTTTACTCGTTAGAGCTGGCCTTTACAGAAATGGCTTGTTATTCAGAAATATTAACTCTCGTCATTTATTAAAGACAAGGTTTCCCTTTCTGGCTTTATTAAACACTAAACAGGAGATAGATAGACTTCATCCAATGCTAAATCATTTGTATAAATTCCCATTTCACTACCTTCGCTAAAAACTTTATCAAAATCATTTACTTTGTCCATTGCGAAATATTTTTTCTAATATAATCCATGTCAGTAATAATAAATCTCTTTTTATTACTAGAATTACAAATCATTATAAAATTCAATAAATTTTTATTGAATTTTTGTAGCCATTTTTTTCGTGTGACAATTATCCTGTTTCCAATGTTTCTCCTAATAGACATCTTGTCTTACAACTCCTTATAAGAATACTATATGGATGTGGTTTGAAAATCTAAGAAGTCTTAAACTTAAAATGACATGATATAGATTTAGAAAATGGCATTCTATTTATATGAGATGTCTTTATTATAATCAATATATTACAATAAACAAAAGTTAAGTATAACCAGACTTAAAATACCTAAAAAAACATTTTTTATTAATAATGTCCACTACCTACCATATACTAATTATTTTAATAGGTATCTATTTAAAATAATTATCTTCATGGATTACGGATATACTCTGCATAATTAAATTTTCCTGTCAGTACGAGATCATTTCTTTCCGAATCATATTCAAATATTAAAATGCCACCATAATTTCCTGATTTTCTATTAGTGGTAATAATAGCTATCCTATTTGTACCAAGAGTAAGAACGGTTTCAGTTGAGTTTTGCTGTAATTGAATATTAGGGGGAGGGGTTTTAGCAGGTCTTAACATTAACACCACTACTATTATTAGTCCAATAATAATCAAAAATTTAGTACTCTCTCTCATAATTACCTCCTATTGATGACTTTCTAGTTTGTTATTTTTGATTGAAAAAGAACTCATTTATTATTTCTACAGAAGAAAGACCACAATAAAAACTTTTTAATGTTAAGTTACTTCTGTAATTTAATACAACATCTTTATAATTAATCTCCTGCCTAGTCATATAATATCCACCGAAATCTCCTTTCAAACTCTCTAAATAGTTAGAGATATTCTCTAGTTGCTCTATCTCTAATGTAATATCATATAATTTTATTAATTTGAGCATTCTATATGTAGAATAAATGTTCTCTATTTTATTTACCGTATCAGTTACAAAAAAGCCATCTTCATTGTATAAATTAAAAATTGCATCGCGTATTAATTCTGAATTTATATTCATTTTTAGTAATTTTGCAGTCCGTAAAATATAATATAGCTCAATATCAGATTGAACTTTAACTAATTGGTCTTCTATATTTTTTTTATTAATATTCCAATTTAGGTCAGATAGTAAATTAATCTGATATCTTTTAGCCAGTTCAAGTGAAAAGTAAATATTTCTAATGTTTTCTGGAAAAGTATAATCAGAATTATTGGTAAGAGTTTGTGAAACTAGTTCTATAATTTTTTCACTGTATTCCTGATTTAATTGTTTATAAATATTACTAATATAATACAGATCTTTTATGACTAATTCTTTATTTTCTATATAATCATCTAGATATTTTAATATTTTATCTTTATCATAATTAAAAGAATAATTATCTGACAATATCAGACCATAAAAGACATCTCTTATAAAGATAGATGGAGGATAAGTTTTATAAAGCCAATATTTGAGATGATCATCTATAATCGGTCTTATATTGGTTGATATATCTTTATTGTAGATTTTTGTTAGTAGAAGGGCTTTATAAGCCAGTTGAAGATCTTTATAAAGCATCTTTTTGATATACTGCTCGCTGATATTATAGAGATAACTCTCTTCAAAATTACAATCGAGTTCTATATAGTCGTAGATTTTTTTAAATGATATTATTCCTTTAGTAGCTGGGATGGATAGATTATTTAAACTTTTTATATAGTTATTTAACCAGGTAAGCCAGTAATTCATCCACTTTAATTTGGATTTAATATGAGGTTTCATGCTTTCCTGACAGTATTTATCTATTATTCTTAAATTATCTATTATAACTAAGCCCCCAGTAAAAAGATTCTTTTTAACATTTTCTAGTTGATAGTTAAAATAATCTTCTGCTTCCAATAAACTAATATTTTTTGTTTTTATATTTTGAAGTAGATCTTCTGGAATTCTGCCTATAAGATCAAATATTTGCAGTGAGAGATTGGTAGCTATTATTTTTTGGGTCATATTATCTGTTTTGCTTTCTAACAAAAATAAACCATCTTTATCATAAAGTTCAAGTATTCTTTTTAAATATACCTGGTCATTTTTCATCTGACCAAAGATCATTTTTTCTGTCTTTACTATATTTAATATTTCAAATAAATTTTTCTGGCTTAGTAGATCATAGTTAATCTTATCTAGAAAGGAGATTATTTCTTCTTTGCTTTGTGCCTCTAGATCTATGTTTAATTCATTTTGCATAGTTAAAAGCCAGTTAATATTATAAATATTAAGTCTGGTATTAAACTGGTCATATAGTGTATCCCAATTAAAAAAAGCAATAGAATCTGTTTCAAAATACATTTTAGATAATAATTTATAGTCAATAGATATTTTCCTATCATTTTCCTTGATGGCTGAAGCAGGTATAATTAATAGGCAGATAATAAAGATCATAATTAAAAATAACTTTATCATTCTTTTAATCATTATTAGTCCTCACTTTTTTTATATAATTAAATAAATGAAAAGAAGAGAGAAGAGTAAGATTTTATCTTACTCTTCTTTTATATGTTATGGGTTTTTATGGCCAGACAGTATCTGTTGCAGTTGTAGTAAAGTTGTCAGTTCCGAAACTAAAATCTCCAGTTGCAGTCTGTCTATAGTATAAATCTACCCCATCAAAAGTTATGTCCTGGAAAGTATGGTCAATGGAAAATTCATCACTATACTCTTTGCTCCAGGTAGCTGTTTTAGAGGTTATACCACCGGTTACTCCCCAGGATGAACCTACATTTATGGATACACTTATCCCTGTTAATTTGATAGTATCAGTAAGTCTGATACTATCACAATTATATGGGTCTAATCCAGTCCAGGCAGCACGTGAATCACCAGTAACAGAAGAACCAAAAAAATTATCATCTAGAGTTACATCAAATTCGCTATAAAGGGTTCCATCACTATACGTCATTGAATTAGTGTCTGATAGATTGTAAGTTCCTGCATAAATTGTAATTGGAAATTCTTCAGGGGCTTCCCCTTTAAGATTCTTATCAGATACTTTAACTTTATCACGGACCGCATTGGCAACAACTGTAAAGGAAAGGATCAAACATAAAATTAACGTTAAACTCAGAATATTTCTTTTCATTTTTTTACACTCCCTATTTATTTTTTCTATAAGCCAGGTTTCTTAAAAGTATTTGCCATATAAATGATTTTTTGCTTAAAATTAACTCACTTGACAAGAGGCCTCTTAAAAATAATGTTAATTTTAGATTAAATTAATAGTAACATTTAAATATAAAAAAGTCAAATATAACTTTTCTTTTATTTTTGACGTTAAAATTTAAAATAAGACATCGAACGACATTCAGCATACCAAAATCCAGGTTATAGTCCATGCTTCCAATAGAACGGTATTTAATGAGGAGAAGGTTTACAGGTGATACGTCGGTAGTCTTCGAGTTATATTAGATTCCCATAGGGAATACAACTGTAACTGTTAATGCTGTTGATGCACAGGATTTTAACGTTTATACGGGGATAAACACATTACTCATCTAGGGGAATATGGTAAAGTCTACAACCATTCCGCTAACACTCTGTACAGGTAATGTAGAGTTTAACATAACCTTTCCTAGTTTTCTAGAATTTAAAGTGTAAATCATTATGTAACCTGTTTGCAAACATTATCAATTTGAACATCATTATTTAAAAAAATCTTAATATACTCACTTTCAAATCGCTCATTTAAATTCAACCAATTCGGCACCTTAATATATTCATTCATACTTTTCATTCCTTTACTTGTAGTATCACTTGTTCTATATCTATTTCTTTGAAAAAATTACTTTCAAATTCTTCCTCTGTTAATAGCATCCTCAATAACTACTCCAATATATCTTCCAGGGTTTAAAGAATAATCTTGTTCCTTAATTTATTCCATTGGTTTTTACATAAAGCTTATTCAGATACAAAAAACGTTTTACTAGTTTTATCTTGTATTGCATTCAAAGCTTCATGAAATTTTCGTCTAGCATGAGCCCAACATCCTACTCTGGTTACATCCGGGATATTATTATATCCCGAGTACAATAAAACTAAGGTAAAGATTTAATCTTTACCCTAATTAATTTTACAGTGTACCACTTATCGGTAGAGAATAACCTGATTTTGCAGTTTCTCTTTTATTTGTTAAAACTTAGATTAGTCCATCTCAAAAACACCTTTTTCAATCAAATTATTTTATCCTTCCACTCAATAACTTTTTAAAATATTTTGATGTAACTATGCATAAAATTATTTAATATGATTTATACTAATATAAGTATCTTCCCAAAATAAAAATTAAGGAAAAGCACTCCGTATTGGAAGAGGCAACTTTATTAGTTAAATTGGTCGATACACCAAAGAAAAAACCCACGTAAGTAATTCTCACATGGGCATCATTTAAAATACTATCTTTTAAATTAAAAATTTCCTTCACATATTTTGTCCTCTCTTCAAGTAACCAGCTCCAAGCTCTACATCTACAACTTCTTAAATGAAGCTGTTTTATTTTCTTTTAAACCTTTATCTTTTACGAATTTTAATATTATAAGCGCTAAAGAAATTTTGTCTGTTACTACCCCTTCAACTATAAACAAATGTTTTCATCCATAGTCCTCCCTGCAAATCTAAAGGTACGACTAATTTCATAACTATTCGTTTCTTCATAAATACTTTCTTTTTGCCCTCCTAAATTGATACTCCGATAGTAAAGGTTTCTTAAATTATTATTGCTTTTAACATTAGCAAACCTCATATATCTGTTTTGAGGATTCGTTGTAGTAAAAATTATTGAATTACTATCTAACATTTCTAAAGGTCTCAAATTATGAGAAGTAAATATAAGTTGGCCTTTTCCACCTTCGTTAATAATCCAATTGTCAAATCAACCTAGATGATATACAGCCATTCATTAAATTATTAATCTTCTTCTGCTTGAGCTACAATTCTTTCTTCGACAAGCATCATAGCCAATCCCAAAGTTAATACTTTCTTCATTAATATCACCCTCATATTTGTATTCATCAACCACTGCTGATGTACAATAATTGTAGCAAACACATTGGTACTAAAAGTGTTCAAAATGTGGCATGTTTATGGCATCATTAAAATCACTCACTTGGAAGTTGAATAATAAAGATTGCGCCACCTTCTACCTTGTTTCGCAAAGTAATCTTTCCGTTATGTCCATCGATGACTTTTTTAATAATTGATAATCCAATTCCTGATCCATCTTTTTCACCAATTACCACCCGACTAAATGGATCTTCCAATAATAATTCACTAAAACCATTCCCATTATCTGATACTTCGACTTTTATGCATTTTCCTAGTTCTTCAATATTGATACAAATGGAATCTTTCGTGTATTTGATACAATTTGATAAAATATTAATAAATGCTCTAGTAACTTTTTCTTCATCTACATATAGATAAAAATCCTCTACTGATTCAAAAAAATATCAATATCATTAATGATGATAAGACTATCGAGTTTATTAAGAGCATTAGTAATAATTTCATTAATACTGACTTGTTGAAATTTAAAAGATTCTTTAACTGTGTCTAGTTTGCTCAAGTAAATGATATTCTCAAGTTGCTTTTTTAAGCGATTACATTCATCTATGATAATATCAAAAGCCTTAACATTATCCGTAATAATATTGTTTTTAATTCCTTGTGCATATCCACTAATGACAGTTAAAGGCGTTTTTAATTCGTGTGAAATATTTTCATAAAACTTTTTTGCTCAACATCTTGTTTTTTCAAGCTTTCAGCCATGTTATTAATTGCAGTAGCTAATATTTCGAATTCATCACCAGTATGCAAAACGGCTTTGTCATCAAAGTGCTTTAACGCAAAATTTTCTGTTGTCTTAACTAGTATATCTATTGGACAAGTTATCATTCGCTCAGAAGACCTGTTTATTAGTACTATTAAAATACTAATAATTGCAATGGCAATAATCAAAACATAAACGATTTGATTTACAATAGTTTTAACATTTTCATTGGATATTAAAGTTGAAACTAAAAAAGTAAACTCCACTCCTTCTAGGCTCACTTGAACTGATTCATTATACGCTAGAAAAGACTTGTTCATAATTTTAATATCATAAACTTGCCCTGTGCTTTGGCTATACATATTTTCAAGTTCATTATCAGATAAGATTTCTTTTGAAATTCTTGTTGAGATATTGATCAGTTTCGGATTTTTACTCATATCAAAAACAACAGTCATCACTGGCAAATCTTGAATTCTCCTTAAATAATCTAGGTCTACTGAAATATTACCAATTTCATATTTTAAAAACCTTCTTGATGAAAGCATTTCTACTAAATTCCTATTGTCCTCAATAATTTCCCTTGCAATGCCATCCTCAATATAATCACTTACAATCGTCGAGATGATAAAAGATAGTATAATCATAGCAATAGAAGTAATTAGAAAATTTGATAACATTAGTTTTCTTCCGATTTTCATACTAATCACTCACCTTATAACCATATCCTCATATGGTCTCAATTTTACATTCTGCTTCTGCTAAAAGCATTTTCTTCCTTGATCTTTTTATAAGGTGATCAACTTGCCTTGTGTCCCCAAAATAATCATAGCGCCACACTTTTTTAACAATCATTTCTCTAGAAAAAGCCTGGTTCTTATTCTCAATTAATAATTCAAGTAAATCGTATTCTTTTGTAGTTGTTTTGAACTCTTCTCCATGTATAAGAATCATTCTGTTTGCTTTTATGATCTCAAGGTCTTTAGAAATCAACCTTTTTTCCGTATTTGATATAGAACTATTCTTTGCTCTACGCAACATGTTTCTAACTTTTAAGGATATTTCTCTCAGACTAAAAGGCTTGGAAATATAATCATCACTCCCAAGCTCTAAACCAAGAATTCTATCAATTTCTTCATCTTTTGCCGAAATCATAATAATTGGTATGTCACTAACTTTTCTAATCTCTCTACACAACTCATAACCTGATATGTTAGGCATCATGATACCTGTAATAACAAGATCGCATGGCTCTTGTGAAAATTTCACTAACAAGCTGTTGGCATCATAAAATGCTTCAACTGAGTAATTCTCGCTTACAAATTGACTTTTCAATAAGTCACAAACATTTTTATCATAATCCGCAATATAAATCAAGTTTCCTTTAATAAAAATCTCTCCTTCCTAAAATCAAATCTTACCATATTTTTTTGTATGCAATGTGGTATAAATGTGGCGATTTTGTGGCAATTTCCAAATAACATCTTGACCTTCTTCATCTAACAACTCACCTTACCACTAACATTTTTCACATACTTATTTGTGAAAAAAATTCTATTTCTCCTTTAGTAAACATCTTTTTAATCATTATTCATTCCTACAATCCTCATTTAACCTTATTTTTGTCACCTACCAATTCAATTCTTCCAATTTCGTTAATCTTTAATAGCTTTGAATTTCTAATTTCATATGGTAGTTTTTTACTATATTTGCTTTCTATAAATGAAATAACTTTCTTTTCTGCTAAAAACTCATGAAATTTAGTTTCCTGCCAATTTCCTTTATATTCATTAACTAATATATAATAAATCAATTCCTCAAACGTTTGTATATCACTATCACACCTTACCATTATTATTTTCTCAAATCGAATATCACTATAAAGTTTTTTAATTGCTCTGTATCCACATTTTTCTAATGCATATTTTAAAATAAATGGATTCCATTTAAAGTTTATTTTTGGTAATTTATTTTGATATCCATACAAAGAATTTAATGATAAATATTCTTTACCTTCAAAATATGGCTGAATATAATTAAAAACTGCTTGTACAACTCTATCCTCAATATTCATTTTATTCTTTAATATTACTTCATTGTGAGAGATTTCTATAAAAATTTCCTTTTTAAGTAAATTATAAAATTGAGTTAGAGCAGAGGTTTCCGGATAACTAAATTTTAAGTAAAACTCTATTATTTCCCTTTTACTTGTCTTATCTGTAAACCTATCAATAACAATTTCCTCAACAGTTCTATATTTTTGTTTTCTATCAAATAAAACAAGATTATGTCCAACTAGATTTTTGTAGATATTTTTAAGAAAATGTGATAAATGTATTGTCGTATCTATCTCGTTTGCTAAAAGTATATTATTAAGTTCCAAATCATACCGCATATCATCTAACATATTTGGTGTAGTAAAATACCCTTGTCTCAACTTTTTTTCTACTAAATCATCAAGTTGTTTTTTTTGAATCTCCGTTATTTCAAACTTTTTAACTAATTTAATCATAGTTTCACCTAGGGATACAAAAATTGGCTGATTAATCACTGCATTGTTTACTCTTTTTCTATTCCAATTAAAATGTTGCTGTATTTTCTCTTTAGAAGCAATACCTCCATGTAATTCTAGATATTTTTCAAGTTGCTCAGTAATTGTAACTTTTTGTTTTTCTTTACTAAAATAAATATTCAAAGTTCTTCCTTTACCAATATCATATTCATCTTCATAATGTTTTTGCATAAGAGAATATAATACATACTTCGAATATATTCCACCTTTTTTCAACTCATCTCTAAGTGGATTAAAAATCTCATCTATATTTATCTCTTCACGTTCTCCTCTTTGTTTCTCTATTAGATTGTGAGCAAGCTCTAATGATTCAATACTATATTCTATTGTACTAATATGTTGAAACGTTTTGGGATTTACTAAAATAACATTTTCAACATCTCTCAATCTTCCATCTAACGCCCTCAAACTACTATTAATTGGGTAATTTAAAATTTCTTTAGATATTTTTTTACATTTTTCATAGCCTTGCTCATCAAATTTAAGTGGTCCAGTTATATAATTTTTAAAAATAATCTCTAAAATTTGTACTAAAGTTAACTTCTTTATTGAAAAAAAATCTCCATACTTGGATAACCCATATTTGTCTAACATATTTTCAATTTTTTCTAGATCAATATTTTCTATTTGATACTGTTCAAACAGTTGTCTAAAAATATCAAGATAATCAATTAAATTAAACACTTGTGGCATTCCAGTAATAATTTTTTCTAAATTTCTTCTGAATTCTTCACCTTTACAAATAAAAAATACTTCTAAGGGTTCAAAATAATCAAATAATAGACATTTTTGTTGTTCACAAATTCTCAAAAAGAATTCATGCTCTTCATTTATATAAGAACTAAATTTTGAATATGAAATACAAATTTCGTTAGATGTCAAAATTTTTAAGTATTTTAAAAAGCCACTATTGATTAGATTCACATTTATTCTTCTTACTGCTTTCTCAATTATTTGTCTTATTCTTTGTTTTGATACTACTCTATTCTCACCTATTTTTTCCCTAATTTCGTCGAATGTTAGGCCTTCATTATATCTATAATATAAGCACTTATAACTTCTCTGATCTAATTTTATTTCATCGATTTTTTCATCTAATGTTTTTAATGCCATCAGTTTATCTTGAATGTCTATTATATCTTTCATATCAAATCCATTATCCATTAAAGCTCCAAATTCAAAATTATTTAGATCAATAATTTTTTCAATGTTAAGCACTAAAAACATTTTTTCATAAGATGATAATATTTTTTTTACATTTATTGCTCCATATATTTTTAAAACCTGATCACGAATAGTAATTTTCTTTTTACAAAATTTATCTAAATACTTGTGATAATGTTCTACTTTTTCTCGTATCTCATCAGCAATCTTACTTCGTGAATTCTTCATTTTAACATATTGATTAATATGATTCTTTTTAATTTCATAAACATTATCAATACCTGCTTTTTTACATAAAGATAAAAATTTATTAAATCTATTATCCCTAAATATATATTCAATTTTAGTATTATTTCTAACTTCAAGTATTTTATTTTCAATTTCGCCTAACATCATATTAGTTGAATCATTATTCTTTCTGATGTCAATTTCGCCAAAAGAAAATTTATGTGCACCTTTAAAATTTGTGATTATATCAAATCCCGCTTTTTTAAATTCATGTAAACATATATCCTCTGTAAGATTCGGATTTAAATATATAAATCCTCTTATTGGAACATAGTTGAAAAACATGTCACTCGAAACTTTGAATCTAATCAGAAAATCAGCAATTCCAAGTTTCTCAAAATCAATATTTCTATGAATATTATCGTTCTTAGAAATATAAATATATGGTTCAAAACCTCTATATTTTGTTTTTGGTAACATATTATTCGCTTTTTCTGAAACAAATTCAAATCCTCTTAAAGCTAATTCATCGACAAATGTTCTGAATAAACTTCTATTACTTTTATAAAAACTCCATAAATATGCAATATCAATAAATCCATCATCAATTTGAACATCATTAATATACTCACTTTCAAATCGCTCAATTAAATTCAACCAATTCGGCACCTTAATATATTCGTCCATAATTTTCATTCCTTTACTTGTAGTATCACTTGTTCTATATCTAATTTTCTTTGAAAAAATTACTTTCAAATTCTTCCTCTGTTAATCCAGCATCCTCAATAACTACTCCAACATATCTTCCAGAGTTTAAAGAATAATCTTGTTCCTTTATTCAATCTTCACCTTCAACGGTTACAACTTTACAAAGACCAGTTATACTAACGTTTATCATACATAATTATATCTTTATCAAACTAATATTGCAATATATTTAGGAACTTATAATAGACTTATATATCTGTAAGCGTCAAATAGCCCTCACCTTAAAATAAAATGAGTTCTATGATATATTGCACTCAAAGCTTCATAAAATTTCCGTCTGGTATAACCCCAACATCCTACTATGATTATATCTGGAATATTACTATATCCAGAGTGCAATAAAACTAAGGTAAAGATTTAATCTTTACCTTAGTTAATTTTACAGTTTCTCACTTATTGGTAGAGAATAACCTGATTTTATTACATAGACACTATCTGCATCTATATATCTAGTATAGTACAACTACTACGGATTCGTCAAGAAAAAGGTACTTATTTTTATCCAAAATTTTCATATACAGTCTCGTATAATATTACCACTTGGTTAAATGCATATGACCAGTTATGGATACTCTTCTCCCGTTTTTTAACAATTTATATTGCCTAGGTAAAACAGTTTCATTACTGAGTATCATTTATTAAAGCTACTTTTTATCCACTTATCTTTATTAATTACTTCTTCTTTATATATCCAAAATGATATTGTGATTTACTAATTGCATTCGATAAAACATTTCTAGTGCTTGCAACTATAAAATCATCTAAGCTTAAGCTATCAAATGGTTTAACACTTTTTAGCTTTATCAAAATCTTATTTTTTATATCTCTCCATTCCTTTGGTGTTAAGTTAACATCTGGAGAAAACATCCCTTCCGACTCTGTCTTTATGTCAATAATTTGAGTTTGGCAAGTAAAAAATCACGCATGTGGCACAGTTTTTTTCCAGCGCCCTCACTTAAACCCTACTTACATAATTAACATTTAATGGAGGAGTATTTTAAACGCTAACTCTCACCAGTAAACATCAAAAGTTTACTATGATGTATAAGTCTATCAATTATTGCATTCGTCATTCTCTCATCATAAAATATGTTGACCCACTTACTAAATTCAAGGTTTGTAGTGATTATTAAACTTCTTCTTTCATAGCACTCTGCAATAACCTGAAATAGTAATTGTGCACCTTCTTTATCTAGTGGAATGTATCCCCATTCATCACATATGATGTTAAAACTCAAAGTAACCCATCGTAAATCCACACTTTTTAATCAAAATAACTTATCCCTGTTTAACCTTCTTATCCCAAATAAATCAATTTTTAATATATAAAATCACTTCATCCCTGAATTACTATCATTAGTTTCTTACCCAAAATAAAAAATGAGGAAAAGCAAACCGGATTGGGCCGGTCCACACTTTTCCTCACCTTCAAACTCAATGATTAGTATAACACATTTTACAAATTTTATACTTGAATATGTTCGAAAAGGAAAAGAAAAATTTTTCCCACCCATTTGCGGTTGCTCTACTTGTTCTTACAACGGTACTATGATGAACTTTTGATTCTTCAAGATCAACAAAAACAGTTCTATAGTTATGACCTCGTTTACTAGAAGTTTCATCAATACCAGTACTTTTTACTTCACTATAATCTTCTTTCTCTCTCGCTTCCTCCACGTAATGATTTACTACTCTCCATATCCTTGTATCATGTTTTCTAATTAGTTTGGCAATTGAATTAATAGGCATAATAGTGGCAAGTTCCATAATAAAGGCATCAAATAACAAAGTAAAACCTGACCCTGGTATGGACCAGGGTACCTCTACTTGTAATACCCCATGCTTCTCACACTTTGTTCTAGGTACTTTACAATGGATATAAGCATGAAATTGAAAAAAGTTTAAATGCCTCCATGTTCGTTCTTTTGTATCATGAATACTACAATTTTTCCTGCAATCCGGGCATGGTATTTTGCTTCCGCGTTTATGTAAAACATATATATCAAGTTGTCTCTTTTCCAGATCAAATTGAACCTTATCTACTTTCCATGGATCTTTAAACCTAAGGCTTGTGTGAACAAATCATAATTATTAAACATTGATGATACACCCCTTTTAGTTATGCTATAGAAAAGTATACCATAATTAGAGATAAAAACGAATGGTTATATACAAATATATCTAGAAATCCACACAATATAGTGAAGAGGCTTAATTAATCACTAATTTTCAAAGAAGTCTTAAACTTTGGCCCTCGACTATTATAATCCACAAATTTATATGAAACTACATTCAAAAATCTAAATTTCTTAGACATCAAACGATAAATTTTATCATCATGGGTAGATAATATAATCTGTTTCTTTAACTTACTAATAACCCCTTCACCAACAAAGCTTCTTAAAACATCAATAAAGGCTATAATATTTATATCATCCATACTCTGTACTGGATCATCTAATAAAATAGTATTCAAATTTGTACACTGTTGTCGGAGAGCCAGGGCAAAAAAAATACTTATTGCTACAATATGATTAGCCCACAAAAAGTAACGTTTTTTTGCCTTCAAAAGCCATATGTTGATTCTTTGTGGTAAAAAATACTCTCATTAAGATCAAAAAAATCAAATAAAAAAAGAAACAAAGCGTTTCTGTGTTTGAATTTATCCCCT
>DAOVRZ010000118.1:0-17315 GCA_030627905.1 Halanaerobiales bacterium | reverse complement strand
GTTCGGTAAGCTTTCAATATTCCTTCGTTATCCCACCTTTGAAGTGTCTTAACTGACACATTCAGCATTTGAGAAAAATCTTTTGGTTTATAATTCTTTTCCATATATATATTCTATCACACTTGTATATATTTTTCAATATCTTACTTTACAGTTTGTTGCTCCTGACCGGGAATAATCATTTCTTTTATAGTAATATCCATAATCCGTACAGCACGGCCCATAAATGGAATCCATTTAGGAATTTCAAAATATGTACTCTTACCACCATTCTTCCTTAAAGAGTCATCAGATGCGCATACCATTCTTTTATGTGGTGTTACCACTAAATGTGCTTCACTTGGGGGTACAATTCGATACCATTTAGAAAGAATCGCAATAAAAATAATAAATAATGCGTTCAAAGTCATTCATTACCACCTCCAAAATAATTCCTCTTGGGAGAAGAGGTTTTCAAAACGGTTTCTAAAAAAGGTTACTAAATTCAGTTCTTTTATTCTGTTTTATTCCTGTAATTCTTCTTCTGCACTCAACAATAAATCTCCATTACGAAACTTAGTCAGACAACTCGCCATTATAATAATTGAGCAAAGCTTATTTCCATCACGATATGTAACTACAATATCATTTCCACTGGAAAACTCTTGTATAGCATTGACAAGATCGCGGCGAGAACTAAATACAATCTCATCCTCTGAATAACGCACTAAATTAAATTCCTTGAAATTTAACATAACATCCTCTCCCTTCGGTTAATTTATCTTCATTTTACCATATTAGCAAGGAAGCTTCAATATAAATTTTATTTATATAAATTTTATAAAAAGTATGTAATACTTTTAAACCGAAAAGATGCAGAGACAAATTAAAACACTTACAAATACTTTTTTACCTCTCTTTAGCAGGATTTTTGCTTTATTAAATAGAAATTATAACGTTGAAGAACTATTTTACTATGGGGTGAATTTCATGTCGAAAATTCGGATTGAGAATTTAAAAGTAGGGATGCAGATCGTAGAGGATATTTTTTCACCTTATGGAGGTGTTCTTGTCAATACAGGTGATACTCTCGATCAGCGATCTATTGAAAAATTAAAACTTAATAATGTAAAAGTGATTAAAATTAAAGATGAAGATGCCGTTTTTTCAAAGAATATTCAAACTATTGATCCAGAAGTTTTAACCCAATTTTCAGAAACATATACGAACAAAACCCAAGAAGTCAAAGATATTTTTGATCAGTTTTCAAATGAAGATAATACAAAAGAAAAGTTAGAAGAAAATTTAACAGAGATCACCACCAACATTATAACTTCAATTGGTACTCAAAAAGATATTTTAAAGTATATGAGCAAAATGAAAGAAACAATTCCGAGTCTTTATACCCATTGTATTAATGTCTCAATTCTATGTAATATGTTCGCCACTTTACTAGATTTCCCAGAAGAAAAGAAAGAAGAGTTAACTCTTGCTGCTCTTCTACATGATATCGGCAAATCAGAATTGGGTATTGATTTTGAATACAACACTTTAAACATGGAAAAATTACCTCCTAATATTTCTAAAAAATATAAAAAACATTCTATTTTAAGTTATAGAATTTTAAAAGAAAAAGGATTTTCTACAAATATTTGTATGGGCGTACTCATGCATCATGAAAATGTTCAGGGTGACGGTTTTCCTACTGGCGCTAAATGGAATCAAATACACGAATTTGCTAAAATTCTGGCCATCGCTAACTACTATGATCATATTACTTTTTCCGGGAAAACAAGAGAGAACATCAATCCATTTACTGTCATTAAACTATTAGAAGAAGTTCAATATAATAAATTTGATTTTAAATTCGTTAACACTTTCTTAAAGCGTATTGCTACTTATTATCAAAATGAATGGGTGGAATTGACCTCTCAAGAAATTGGGCAGATTGTTTTTATAAACCAAAATAACTTAGCACATCCAATTGTTAAGATCGGTAATGTAATAGTCGATTTATCTCAAGAAAGAGATATTGAGATTGCTCGTGTTCTCTAAAAAAATTCAATATCTAGTAAATCAAAAAACCAACACAGAATCTCTTTTTTAAAAAGATTCCTATTCTGTGCTGGTTTTTTATAATAAAATTTACACAAAAAAATAACTTTATATGAATAAAAAAGATGATTCAATTATAAAATTAAATAAACGCTAAAGGAGGTTGTAAATATGTCTTCTAATCTAGAACTCTTAAAAAGGTCTGTTTGTAATTGGATTGATAACTCATACGAAAAATTCACACAACTAGCTCATAAAATGTATAATGAACCTGAATTAGGATTTGAAGAAGAAAAGGCAGCTAAATGGTTATCTGAAACTCTCGAAAACTATGGTTATGCTATAAAGAGAAACCTCGCTGGTCAAAAAACAGCCTTTCGGGCTACCCTCACGGGAACCTCTGAGAAACCAAAAGTTGCTCTCTTCTGTGAGTATGATGCTTTGCCTGATATAGGACATGGGTGTGGTCACAATCTGATTGGAACCGCTAGTGCCTGGGCAGGCGCGGCTCTCAGAGAATTAGATGCAGAGTTACCAGGAACCATCGTTATTTTTGGGACTCCAGGAGAAGAGACTGGTGGTGGTAAAGTTTATCTAGCAAACGAGAATGAATTTGATGATATTGATACTGCTATGATGTTTCACCCAAGCACAGAAAATCAAATTCTCTCCAGTACCCTAGCTTTGGATGCTCTTGAAGTTACTTTTTATGGTAAAACAGCTCATGCAGCAGGTTCTCCTCATCTTGGAATAAATGCCTTAGATGCTGTCATTCTCACCTTTAATGGAATCAACGCCCTTCGCCAACACTTAACAGATGATGTACGAATACATGGAATTATTTCTGAAGGTGGAAAAGCCCCCAATATTGTACCTGAACGTGCTCAAGCCAGATTTTATATTCGAGCCAAAGAAAGAAGATATCTCAATGAAGTTGTTGAAAAATTTAAGAACATCTGCGAAGGTGCTTCTCTTATGACAGGAACTACTTTTAAGATTCGAAAATTTGAAAACTCCAATGACAATCTTATCTCAAATAAAATTGTTGGTAAACTTTTCGAAAAAAATCTTAACAGTTTAGGAATCACTGAGATTCGACCATATCACGAAGACAGTGGTTCAACTGATATGGGAAATGTAAGCCAGATTGTTCCTGCAATCCATCCTTATTTGACGATCTGTGGTCAGGAGATCATATGTCATTCACGGGAATTTGCCCAGGCAACCATTACCACAAATGGACTCAATACTCTAAAAAATGCTGCCAAAGCCCTAGCCATGACCACTCTGGATTTGCTCTATAATCCTGATCATATTCACCAAGCTAAGCTTGAATTAATAGAAAGCAAAAATGGAGTTAACAAACCTGACTAGAAAAGGTCAGGTTTAGTTAACTCCATGAGCCGCTCAGGGATCACATCCCTTTTTATTAGATCAGAATAAGTTTCTCTTCGAACTATAATTTCTGCCTGTCCCTCATTTACCAAAACTATAGCCATTCTAGGTAGACCATTATAGTTACTAGACATAGAGTAAGTGTATGCTCCTGTACAAGTTACAGCCAATAAATCTCCGGATTCAATCTGAGGAATTTTAAGATCATGAATCAACATATCTCCCGACTCACAACAACGTCCAGTAATAGTTACAGTCTGAACAGGTTTTTCTAGAGCCTTATTCGCTACGACTGCCTCATATTTAGCTCCATATAAAGCAGGCCGAATATTATCAGTCATTCCACCGTCTACAGCAACATAGGTACGTATGTCAGGAATCTCTTTTATAGTACCAATCGTGTAAACAGTTGTACCAGCAGTAGCAACAATCGAACGTCCTGGTTCATTGATAACCTTAGGTAACGGAAGATTTAATTCGTCAGCTTTTCTTTTTAAAGTATCTGCAACAATAATAGCATAATCCTTTACAGAAACTTCTTCTTCTGTTTCCATATAAGGTACTCCAAAACCGCCTCCCAAATTCAATTCCTTTATCACTATACCTAATTCATCACGAACCTTACCAGAAAAGTCCATCATTATTTCTGCTGCTTTTTTAAAGGACTCCAAATTATAAATCTGAGATCCAATATGACAATGTAAACCACAAACTCGAATTCCAGATAATTCTTGAGCTTTTTGAATCACCCTAAATGCTACACCGTTAGAAATTCCCATCCCAAATTTTGAATCTATCTGTCCAGTTTGAATATATTCATGAGTATGGGCTTCAATTCCAGGAGTCACTCTAAAAAGTACATCAGCGACCATCTGCTTCTCCAACGCTAAATGATTTAATAAAAGTAACTCTTGTAAGTTATCTACAACAAAAAGTCCAATACCAGATTCTAATGCATCGTTAAGTTCCTGCGGAGTCTTATTATTACCATGAAAATGAACTTTTGCCATAGGAAAATTGGCTGACTCAGCAATAAAGCGTTCTCCGCCTGAAACTACATCCAAACCCATACCTTCTTCTTTCAAAATTCGACATAAAGCCATGGTTAGAAAAGCTTTGGAAGCATAGGATGTTTCTGACTCAATTCCTGTTTCATTAAATGCAGAACGATATTCACGACATTTTCTTCTAATTTCTGCTTCATCCAATACTAATAATGGTGTACCAAATTTCTGAGCTAAATCAGATGTATCACATCCACCAATTAAAAGATGACCTTGTTCGTTTATATTCATTGTCCCATGCAGTCTCATTTAATCCCTCCGCACCCAAATTTTGATGCACAAATTAATATACACATAAAAACCATCACTTTATCCCATGCAAACTAGAACTCAGTTTACCAAAGCTTTATATGAAAGTATAATATCCTATAGTAGATAGTACCATACCCATCTATTTATGTCAAACGATATCCGCCATTTCCTTTAATTCTTCTGCACGTTTATGTAGTTCTTCAATATATTTCTGGATTTTAATTAAACGTTCATTTTGTTCTTCTGCACTTGAGGCCACCTCTTCTGCAGAACCATAAGATTGTTGGGTAATAGAAGCCAATTCTTCCATTCGCTTTTCCAATTCAATAATATCTTCACTAATTTTCTCAACATCAACGGTAATATTTCCTACCTCATTTGAGATTTCCTGTACATCTCCTAAGATATATTGAAGTGAATCAACAGAAGTTGAAGTAACTTTTTTACCATCTTTAACTATCTGACTACTCTCTGTTACATGTTTTACTGATAAATTAGTATATGAACGAATTTCCTCCAAAATAGTATGAATATCTTTAGCCGCTGAGTCTGCTTCTTCTGCCAATTTACGAATTTCGCTAGCAACCACAGCAAAACCTCGTCCAACATCGCCAGCTCTTGCTGCTTCAATAGAAGCATTCAAAGCCAAAAGATTGGTCTGAGTAACAATACCAGTAAATATTTTTAAGATAGAACCCATCTGTTCAGATTGCTCCTCCAAACGTTTCATCATCACAACAGATTGATCTGTACTATAATCAATTCGATTCATATGTTCTTCTAAGCTATTCAGATCATTTTGACCTTCTTTTGCTGCTGTTCCAGTATTTTTCACCTGATTAGCAACTAGCTCAACTCTGGTTTTTATTCCTGACATTATATCCATAATATTTTGTGTATTCTGAAGTGTAAGCTCTACAGTCCGCGCCTCTTCCTCTACTCCAAAAGCTACTTCATTAATCGAATGAGTAACAATTTGATTAGAATCGCTAACCTGACTTACATATTCTTGAATCTCCTCTGTTGCAATAGTTAAGTATTTAGTTGAAACCGCAAGATGCTGTACTTTATCCAAAAGCTGTTGATTTAACTCCTCACGCTTGATATCAGCCATCTGGAACAAATCTGTCCCCCATTTAGTAATAAAATAAAGTAAAATGGTACAACCAATAAAAGCTACATTAAATTGGAACATAGTTCGAACACTTACAGGATTAAAAAACTGATCATAGGCTACCACAAATAAAACATTGTTTAAAACTCCAACACTTATCGCATAACCCAAGACTGTTTTTTTCTCTAAATATAGTGCAATCAGGATAATTGCTTCAAAAAACAAAAGAAGTCCTCTGAATCTGGCCTCCCCAGCACCAGAAAATAAGTTATAGTAGATAAAAACCGTAATTTCAACTATAGTTATCCATTTAATAATGACTGGAGGCTTTTTCATTAAATACAAAATTGTTGGTAGCAAAGATAAAAAGATAGTAAATCCCCCAACGATCCACAATTGTTTTATTGGCATTTTAACCGCTATATTTACTATCAATGCCATCCCTGTAACTACCCATGCAAAAATGATCACTGCAAAATTTGCTTTTTGAATAAGCTTATTTTCATTTTCTAACATCTTAGCATCTCCTATCTCTTAATTATATTTTTTATAATTCGCTTTAAACATATAAAAACCTTTATCATTTGTTCTACATTTCCCTATTTGCGTAAAAAAAATAAGAGAAGAGTTAAACTCTTCTCTTAAGATCAAGATTAGTTACAGTATCTTGGTTAATAAATTTTTCTGGATGCAGCAACAAAACCATAGCACTCACCTTTTTCTTAAATATATAGTATCTCAAAACTCCTCCAATAGTGCTTTACTCATAGGCACTAATTCCAAGCGCTTAATATATCCTAATTTTTCATAAAAACTAATAACTTCCTCATTGGTATCTACAACAAAAAGATTTACTTTTATCACACCCATTTGGATAAATCTTTTTTCTAACTCGTCTCAGGATTATGTTGGATCATTTTCTGAATTTCTTCACGTTCATCTGAACTTTTAAGCTGAATAGTACCTGTACTTTTCCAAAGTTCATAAACCTCTTTATAATTATCTATGGTCATTTCACGAATTTCCATAATCCTATATCACTCCAGTTAACTACTTAATTATATTATATTTCCATGAAACTGGTCAAAAATCCTGCTCTATTTATTAATAAAGAAATTTTTTTTATCCACCTCATATATAAACTATCCCACACTTCTAACATTATTTTTATATGTTTGATGTTGGTAACTATAAAAAACAAATTCCGATTCATTTCCTAATCTCTTTGAAATTATTGATTTTAATAAAGAAATTTTATATAACAATTCCAAACAATTATAATCACCGTTTTGTTTGTATCCAAAATCTGCACAAGCATAACCCAAATCCAAATTTCCTAATTTTATGTAATTTAATGCCTGAATATAGCAGTTTCTACTCAATTCCATTATGTTATTTTTACTCATCAACCATTCCCATGCCCTATCTAAATATTCTTTTGCTATACCATATTCTTTCTGATATGTCTTAATTAACGCTATCTCATTGAAAACACTAGCCAAAAAATTTTCTATAACATAAGGATTCTTTGCTAATTTTGAAAAAATTTTATAAGCCTCATCCAATTCTTTTATTTCTATTAAAACACATGCTAAATTTGCTGACGTGACAATATTAAGTACGTCAGATGGGTTAAGTGCTTTACTTCGTTTCATTGTTTCTTTTGCATTTGATTTAGCCTCATTAATGACATCAGTATGCTCACCATCGTCTCTTAATATCATTTTCTTAACTATATCTTCTTTCTCAATTTCTGTTTTCCCAATGAGTTCCTTTTCAATTTTTTCTACACTTAAAAAATATTTAGATTGCCAACTTTTATATATCAGACTGCAAGTTATTTCATTAAAGCATGCAACTATTCCTTGATCTTGATTCTCATAAACATTCTTCACAATACTAGGTTTATCTTGAACATATTTTATTATCTCTTGAATCATCCCTATAGCTTCATCATATTCTCCATTCAACCTCTTAGCGCGTGCCAAAGCAGTTTTCATCCGCAAATTTAATCTATCATTTAATTTGAAATATCTCAAATTATCAAAATACAGATTTTGTAACATTTTATGACCCTTAATCTGATCAATCACCAAATAAGCTAAACCTATGATTAACTTACTTTCTATGACTTTTTCTTTATCCCCTAAATAGTTTTCAGCGATAAAGTTTGCCTGAATAGCTTTATTATATGCTTTTACATAATCATGTTTTTTATTTAAAAACTTCATCGCATCTGTCCGTAACAAGTCAAAATCTTTTTCGAATTTCAGTTGATAATCCATAATCCCCCTTCCTCTTTAACCTTTTTTTTAAACAACATTTTCGAAAGGCAAAAGTCCCTCACTAAGTGAGGGTAGATTATTTAACGTCATGTTTATTATATAACAAACTTCCTATCAATTTCAAGTTTTAAGTTTTTATAAAGTAATAATATTTTTTTATGATATTTTTCTTTACCTTCCGTTAATGAAAAACCCTGAAATAGGAGTAACCTTATCTCAGGGTTTATCGTTGTTTATATTCATCAAGTAAACCTTCAGCATAACTTAATACCTATTTTTAAACCTTCTTTTATCTTTTGAGATAAGACCCCCACTTCTATAAGTGGTGGGAATTGTTTTTAATCTTCAGTGGGGGTAGAATCCCCTACTGAAGCCCCAATGTTCAGCTTTAGCTGGACGAGTTCACTGATCTATTACTAGATATTTCTCTATAATCACGGTTTTCCCTATTATAAGTAGCATCTTCCTTAACTATCTGATATAATATATCTATCTTACATATTGATTAGTTATCAATTATAGCTTCAAGGAGGGTGACTTAAAATGAAAAAAATTATCGGTTTCGATATTGATGGAGTTTTAACCGATGGAGATGGAACCATTTGGGAAGAAGAACTCTTAAAATATTTTAAAATGGAAACAATCCCAAATCCCGATCATCAAGAATGGATGGCTCGTTATGGCTTAAATTATGAGGAGATACAAGAATTCTTTGAAAATTGTTCACATCATATCTTCCCACAATTAATTATGCGAGACGGAGCCGATAAATTACTTCAGGAATTGAAAGCAAATGAATTTACTATTATCTTAATAACTGCAAGAACCATCAGCCCAGAAACCCCAAAATGGTTAGATGCTCATCGTATCCCATACGATCTTTTGATACACGAAAATGAAAAGCTAAAACCATGTATAGAACATCAATTAGAACTTTTTGTAGAAGATAACCTAAAAAATGCGAAATCAATATCTACGGAGATTCCAGTTCTTTTAGTAGATATGAAATATAATCAAGCAGATCATTTATCTGAGAGAATCTATCGAATCAAAGGATGCTCAAATATGCGAGAATTTATCTTTAATTATTATCAAAAACAATCAGCTTAAGATACATGCAAGGTTGACGAATCCTTTTTTTTTGATATAATAAAGTTAGAAAGTAAATATCTCCGTTAGGTGAGGCTCCTATATGGAAAAAAGCTACTGCCCAGAAATGTCGAAAGACGCCAATGGGTCAACAGGAATTGCCGAGATAAGGTTTTTTCTAACGTAGCTGGGTATTAAACCCTACGCCATATAGTGCCAAAACTCAACGAAAGGAGTCTATTTTGTTGCTTAATAAGCAATTAGCTTTAATAAGCAATAGCTTTTCTCTTTTTGTTGGAGAAAAGCTTTTTTATTTACAAAAAATAGTAGTAAAGAAAGGAGGGGGATTCTATGCATGAAGAATTACTTCAAGAACTATTAGAACATCTTAAATTAAACAATGACGTTCAAATCAAAGCATGGTTAGAAACAGTCCATCCAATCGACTTAGCTGAAGTATTGGCTGAAATGGAAGATAAACATATTCTTGAAATCTATGAATTGATGGATTTTGAACAATTAGCAGAAACAATCGAAGAAGCAGATGAAGATATCCAATCTCGATTGTTAAAATTACTTGAAGTTGATGAAATTATTCGTATCTTTTCATTTATGTCTGCTGACAATATCACTGATATTTTAGGTAATCTACCCTTTAATGAAATCAAACTCCTTCTAAAAATGATGAAGGATGAAAATGCTAATGCTATTCGCCTCCTCTTAGGTTATGAAGCAGATACTGCCGGAGGTTTGATGACCACCGAATATATTGCTCTAAAAGAAACTCTTACAACAAATCAGGCATTATTAAAAATAAAAAAAATTGCTCCTAAAACTGAGATTATTGAAACTATCTTTGTGCTCAATGAGTCAAAGCATTTAGTGGGAACTGTGGACTTACGCGATATTTTGATCGCATCAGATCACCAACCACTTACAGAGATTACTGATTATAATTTAATTACTGTGTTAGCAAACACTGATCAAGAGGAAGTTGCTCTTCTTGTTTCTAAATATGACCTGACTGTTATTCCTGTAGTCAATCGTAAAGGTGCTTTACTTGGAATTATTACAGTTGATGATATAATTGATGTTATCGAAGCTGAGAACACGGAAGATATGTTTAAAATGGTAGGTATTAATGAAGAAGAACAGGTAATTAATCCAGTAAAAACCTCTGTAAAGCAACGCCTTCCATGGCTTTATGTTAATATGTTAACTGCTTTTGTAGCCTCCTTAGTTGTTAGCATGTTTGAAGGGTTAATTCAACAGGTTGCATTTTTAGCTGCCTTTTTCCCAATTGTCGCTGCTCTTGGCGGTAATTCAGGACAACAAACACTAGCAGTAATGATTCGTGGTCTAGCTTTAGGTGAGATAGATTTTAAAAATAGTCGAGAAATTTTCTTCAAAGAGATTCTAATTGGGTTAATTAATGGAGTTTCCATCGGAATATTTACTGGTATTATCGCTTTTATTTGGCGGGGAAACCCATACTTAGGCTTAGTCGTCTTCTGTGCTCTAGTTGCAAATATGATGATCGGTGCTCTTATAGGTTCTCTCATACCCCTAGGCTTAAAGTCTATTGGAGTTGACCCAGCCCTTGCTTCTTCTATCTTTTTAACAGCTACCACTGATACATGTGGATATTTAATTTTTTTAATATTAGCCCGTATCTTCTTGAAATTATTGATATAAAATAAAAGGCTATACGGTTAGAATAATCGTATAGCCTTTTTATATAAAAAGGAGGAAAATGAGGAGGTTCTCCTTACTAAGGTAATTTTATAAAAAACATATCATAAATTTAACACGAGAAGAGAAAATTCTCAAAATCCAAAACTATTTTGGTAATTCAATCGTAAATAACGCTCCACCTCCTAGATGATTGCTTACTTTGATTCGTCCACCATGTTCAACAATAATATTTTTTACGATAGCAAGTCCTAAACCTGATCCAGTGTCATTAGCCGTTCGAGCTTTTTCTACCTTGTAGAATCGATCAAAAACTGACTCTTGCTCTTCTTCTGGAATACCTGGACCATGATCACGAATATTAATTTCTATCATCTCATCTTTATCCTCAGCCCAAATCTCTATAACACTTCCTTCTGGAGAAAAACGAATTCCGTTATCTAATAGATTATAAAAAACCTGTTCCATTCTATCTGAATCCATTATTAGCTGCTTTTCCGTAAAATTATCTAATTTTACTGTCACTTTTGCTTTCGTTAATTTAAAGGTAAGACTTTCAATTATATCTTCTATTAATTCCATTAAATTTATAGGTTCTTTCCTTAGACGTTGAGATTCAATTCGAGCCATACTCAATAAGTCATTTACCATCCGAGTAAGCCTTACTGTCTCACGATATATAATCTCCAAAGTATTATATCTAATTTTTTCATCTTGAATTTTATCATCCATCATTAATTCAACAAACCCTTTAATCGAAGTAAGAGGGGTTTTAAATTCATGAGAAACATTTGAGATCAAATCCTTTTGTAGTTGAATCAAGCGCCAACGATTTGTAATATCTTGTAATACAATTACAACTCCCAAGATTGGTTCCCCTTCTCCTGTTGAAATCGGAGAAACAATAGAATGAAAAATTTGACCATTATACTCTAATTCTTGCATTGAGAGAGAATTTTTTCTTTGCACATCTTCAATTTGTTCCTGAAGTCCAGGAAGGTTTTTTAAAACACTTTTCAAATCATTCTCAGTCAAATGTATAGCTTTAAAAATTCGCTGTGCTGTAGGATTCATAACTACTACTTCTCCAAAGGAGTTTAATGAGATAACTCCCTCAGCCATACTATTAATAATTCGCTGAGTCTGTTCCTGCTCAGCTTGTAAAAGAGCAATTGTTTGATCCAATTCTTTGTTTAAATCATTGAAATGATTGGCCAAATCTTCAAGCTCATCTCCAGTATTTACTTCAAGTTTTCCACTAAAGTCACCCTTCTTCATCTGATTGATCATCTTTTGCATAGAAAGAATAGGTCGAGTTAAGCGGCGAGAAAAAACTGAAGCCAGAATTATCGCCATTAATACTCCAATCAAAGCTGAACCTACGATAATTTTGCGAATTTGAATCTCAGTAAAACGAATCTCTGCCATAGGTGTAATTATAAAAAGACCACCTATCACCTCTTTTTCCAATTTTATTGGCATTGCGACCGCAATAATTGGTTGATTTAAGGCATCATTCCAATCGTATTTAATGATAGATTTTCCAGCAAGTAAGATATTTAAATCCTTTTTATAAAGTTGACGTTGAATATTGGACTTTTCATAAATTTTACCATCTCGGTCGATTAACCAGATCGTTGCTCCCAAAACCTGCTCCAAATCCTTAATTTGATTCTCAATTAAGCCAGACCACATTCCTTTACGCATCATTCCCATCATATTATCTGACGATTGAGTATCTCTCTGGATAAATCGAGCAATACTTTTTGCCACTCGTTGACCTTGCTCCATCATTTGTTTTTGTTTACTCATTAATAAAAATCTCTTTGAGAAAAAATTCATCACCATTCCTGTTACGCAAGAAACCACCAGAATCAAGATGAGTGACATTAGCAATATTTTGCGGAATAAGGTTTTATTCAAGTGCTATCACCTCAAATTTATAACCAACACCCCAAACTGTCTGGATATAGCTATAATCAACATGTTTTTTCTCTAACTTAGAACGAAGCCTTTTGATATGCACATCTACTGTTCTATCAGTTCCAACATAATCATATCCCCAAACATTGTCCAATAGCTGCTCACGGCTGAAAATCTGACCTGGATGAAGTGCTAGATCCCAAAGAATATCAAACTCTTTTGGAGATAAATCAACCTCTTCTCCGTTTACACCCACCTTCCGTTTGCTCTTATCAATAACAATCCCTTGAAATGTGATAAAATTATCAGAATTTCCCACATGATTGCTTCGACGAAGTACTGCTTCTATCCGCGCAATCAATTCTCTAGGACTGAAAGGTTTAGTGATATAATCATCTGCTCCTAGTTTTAAACCCATAATGGTATCCATCTCATCATCCCTTGCAGTTAGCATGATAATCGGAATATCATTCTCTTCTTCTCTTAGTTGACGACAAACTTTCCATCCGTCGATTTTAGGTAGCATAAGATCAAGAACCACTAAATCTACAGAATCTTCATCTAATATCCTTAGAGCCTGTGCACCATCTTCTGCTAAAACTACTTCATAATTTTCTACCTGAAGTGTCATTTGTAACAATTGGCGAATACTTAAATCATCATCGACAACCAAAACTTTCATGGTTCTCACTCCTTTACTACTTTTAGCATTTGTATTTTTATTATATCAGATGATTCGACCACAAAAAGTATTTTAGTCGCACTTGCATACAATATAAAGTACTGATCCCGCCATTTCAGTACTTTATATTGTATGCAAGTGCGACTACCTTTTGTGGGCTAATCATCAAATTATAACAAAAAAATATTACAAAATTATTACGTAAAAACAAAACCGCCAGAATCATTGTCTGACGGTTTTGTTATAGATAAATTAAAAATTAAAAGAAAGAACTGGGCCAGTATATTCCCCAAATCGAAAACTAACATTTACTTTTCGCTCTTTCACATCTTCTACACGACTATATACTTTTTCAATATGAGTTGGAACGAGAAAATTGTAAGCCGCTAATGCACCGCAGGTAATTCCTGTCATAATATCATCCATATCATTCTCATAATCTTCATCTCTATGATTTGGTTGCCATACAAAATAATACAATGCCAAACCAGTATTTGTAATACCACTAACAAACCGAGTACCTGCAGCCTCAATAGCCTCATATGCTAAAAACTCTTCTGAAGCATATTCTCTATCTTCTGGATCAGAAATCAGCATTATTTCTTTATACCCCTTCTCTAAGTCAGTAGGCAATGCCAAAAATACCGCACCTGCACCTGCTACAATTCCTCCTGTAATAGAAAGGGGAACTATAGCATCTTCGCCTAAAGCTACTCCAAGTACTGCCAAACCACCACCTGTAGCTATAAGAGTACCTCCTATAAGATTTCGCTTACTTCTTTCTCTTTCTGCTACTTGCTTTAAGGAAATTTGAGCGATATTTTCTTCAAAATTTGATTTTGCTATGTAAGAGCTATTAGTTAAAATTAACTCTTCGGCTGCTACATAATTTGGAATCATAATTAGACATAACGAGATGATGATAAGAATACCTATACTTTTGTACATTTATTGCACCCCATTTTATAATTAGATTGCTACTTCTATTGTATTGAGACGTAAGTAAGATAGAAAAGTTCCGCAGAATAAAAAAATTAGGTATCTTCATTAAGAGCTTGTTTACAATTTTGCACACAAATATTTAATTCTTCGAGAAGATAGTGACATACTTCAGTATTCCAATCGCTATCAGTTTCATTAATAATTATATGTGGGTCATCACACGTATGTTGTGCCACGCCAATAAATTTTAAATCAGAACGATCAAATTTAAGTTTTTCTCTTAAATGATTATGATGTTTGTTAGATATTTTGTTAGAATAAAAATGAACCTGCTTTTTTGCAATCATCTGATTTAACCAAATTCTCGAAAATGAACCATTAGGAGTATGACGAAAATATTCTTTAATAATATCCCCTTCTAAATCCATCACAATCATCTTTTCAGTATTTCTAATCTCTATTAATAAACTAATTACATCAAAAAATTGATCCTTATTTATAGTAAAATTAGCAATTTCCAGAACATTAGTATCAATTACATACTTTCTGGTCATCACTTTTTCTCCTTTTCTTCTTTTTGTTTTCTTTTCGCAATTGCCATTAATTGATGATAATTATCATCTAATTCTTCTTCAAAAAATCCACTTGGCCAATTTTCAAATTGTCCATACTCATTTAACTTAATTTCTTTTAATTCTGTTCCACCATCTGTCATTTCACAGTAATAGATAACTACATCATCTATAGACATTTTTTCTTCAGCAACTCTTCGACGAATTCTAGTTAAGATATGCTCACTATGAGTTTCTACAACAATGATTTTGTTTTTTGAAATATCAATTAAAAGATCAGCAAGTTCTGATTGTACACGAGGATGCAAATGAATTTCAGGTTGTTCTATTAAAAATGTAGAACCATCCGGTATATAATAACCTTCAATTATAACCGGTAAAATCTGTGAAACACCAAACCCAACATCAGTAATGTTAACCAGTAGTCCAGATTCTTTCATCTTCAGCTCAAAGAAATAGTGTTCTGCTGAAATTGGTTTTAAATTACACTCAACTGCCATACCAAATCGCTGCAACCAATAATTAACTTTGTTTAATAATTCATCCCTATTTTTGCTCATTTGTAATACTTCAATTGCATCTTCACCACGAAGGCCAACATCATCCTTTCGCTCACCAGTTGCCAGATAAAGACGTTGTGGGTATTCACGCAAAGGACCCATATAATATAGGTTACTAAATAAAAATTGCAAATCCTCAAAAGAATTATTTGTAAGATTGAGTTTACCTTTTGGTGCAATCAAACTAAAACCAGTCGCATCTTTATACCAATTTCCGTTTGTATATAGTTTGTTTAAACCAATACCCTCATTTTGAAAATTTTTATAACAAAATTTATAATCTGCCTCTTTATCCCGACCAAAGTTATCCATTGAGTGTAGTTTAAAATTTAACTCTAATTCCCTTTCTTCTTCATGCAACGAAACTACATCTCTATAACTTCCTAGTTTAACCAATTGACCATTCAAAGTCAAATTATTTACTTTTCCATATCTCAGAGTCTGCGCCATCATTAATAACGACTTCAAATAACTGGATTTACCTGAACTATTTGGCCCCACCAATATAGTCAGTGGCTTAAACTCCATTGTTCCACTCTGTTCCATTAAAGACTTAAAATTTCTTACTTTCAATGACTTTATCATAAACTATCTCCTCTCTGTGAGAAAATTCCTAAACAGCCCAATATGTTCCATTATATCATATGAAAATAAAGGTTTCAAGAAACATAAAAAGTATTCCTAGCTACCCTTTATTCTATCCGAATATTCTTTTTTAAACCTTTCTTTGATCCTATTTCGACAACTTCCTTGATACCCCCGCAGATTCAAATGTCGCCATCTCTTTAACAATACGTACAGCTGTTTCCACTAATTGAAAAGTCAACATCGCTCCTGAAGCTTCACCCAATCTCATTTTCAAATCAAAAATTGGTGTCAATCCTAGAGTTTCTAAACTTCGCTGATGACCAGGTTCAGCTGAACAATGAGAAGGAATCATATAAGCTGTTGATTCGGGAGCTAATTTCCAAGCTACTAAAGCAGCAGCCGTACTAATAAAGCCATCCACAACTACAGGAACTCGATTTGCCGCACATCCTAAAATCAATCCAGCCATTCCTGCAATATCTAAACCTCCAACCTTAGCCAATACATCTAATCCATCATTGATATCTGGCTGATTGATCTCAATTCCTCTTTTAACGACATTGATCTTTCGGAGAATACCTTCCTGATTCAGACCTGTTCCAGGGCCAACCGCTTCTTCAACACTACAACCTGTTAACACATGAACAATTGCACTACTAGCCGTTGTATTCCCGATTCCTTTCTCCCCAGTTGCAAATATACAAACTCCATCTTCAATCATCATTTCTGCTACTTCAATACCAATTTCTAACGCTTCTATTGCTTCTTCTTTAGACATAGCTGGCCCTTTGCACAAATTATCTGTGCCTCTTTTTACTTTCCTAAGCATTACTCCAGGAAATTCTACATCACCATCTACACCAATATCTACAACCTTTACATCTGCACCTACCTGACGTGCTATGACAGTACTAGCTGCTCCTCCATTTACAAAATTTAAAACCATCTGCTTAGTAACATCTTTAGGAAAAGCACTAATTTTTTCTTCTGTCACGCCATGATCAGCAGCGAAGATGACCGCTGCTTTTTTACTTACATCAGGGGTAAATTCCCCAGTTATCCCAGCAACCTGAATAGAAAGTTCCTCTAATCTTCCTAGTGCAGCATAGCTTAATTAAACCCT
>DAOVRZ010000174.1:0-6131 GCA_030627905.1 Halanaerobiales bacterium | reverse complement strand
AGTATGGTAATATATTAAATATAACTCTTCACTGATGACGTATCTCCTTTTTTGTTTACTAGCTAAAAGGATACCACAAAATCAGCTTGAAGAGTTATATTTTTTTATGAAATTTCCAAAGAACTTTTGACTGTCCAGTAATACTAATCAAGAGAAGAATATTCGTGAAGAAAATATTCGTGAAAAATTAGGTGAAGATGTACAAAATCTTTTAGCAGATTATCACCATCTCATCTGGCGAGATGACGTAATTCCTTTAAAATATAAATATTTGATCGCATTGGCTTCTGCTATCTTTGATGACCATGAAGTTAGAACAATATTGGAATTAAAAAAAGCAGTCGCAAATGGTGCAACTAGAGTAGAAGTGTTAGAAGTACTTCGTCAAATTGTCTGGTTAAAAGGAGCCCCTACGCTTGTTAAATTGGCTCCAGTCATCAAATACCTAGACAAACACCTTCCTGAAAAGGTTTAATCTGAAAAAGTTGGTGAATGAAATGAAAAAAATTCCATTAGGTGCAAACAAACAAATTGATCCAGATACTTTTGCTATTACTCCTTATGTAGCAGGAGGTTTAATGAATGCTGCAAAATTAGAAAAAATTGCGGAAGTGGCTGCCACCTTTCTTGTACATCTCCTGCGATTCGAGACATCGGGATTGTTAGCTCTGATGACGGCTATAATATTATTGTAGGTGGAAGTGGGGCACATGATCCAAGAGTTGGTTGGACTTTGATCAAAAATCGAACAGCTGAGGAAGTTGAAGCAATCTTTGATGGTATCATGAAATTTTATATAGAAAATGCCCAGATGCCTGATCTAGTAGGTACTTTCATAGAAAAGATTGGAATCAATGCCTTCAGAGATGGAGTTTTTAAAGTGGTTGATAGAAAATATTTTGAATATTGCGCAACCACTGTAAAATATGATTATATGAAGGATGAAGATCATTTGTGTGGATTCAAGTCAATATAATAACTACGTTTATTACATTTTAATTATAAAAAGGAGGAATTATTTATGAAAATTACAAAAGAAATGACGATTGCAGGGGTTTTACAAGCACATCCCGAAACGGTACCAGTATTTCAACAGTTTGGTATGCATTGTCTAGGTTGTCTATCTGCCACTAGTGAATCATTAGAACAAGCGGCAAATGTCCATGGATTTGATGTAGAGGAATTATTGGATGCGTTGAACAAAGCGGTGAAGTAAACTCGCTTAAAAGTGCTCTAATAGTAATGCCCCCCACTTGTAAAAAATGGGGGCATTATACTCTTTCTGAAAACTTCTTCCGAAAATATTATTAAAATGTGAAATCTAATTCAAGAAATAATTTGGAGACCTTTTCAGCTAAATCATAAGAAATATATCCACCAACCGTAGAAGATTTTAATCCTAACAATTTAAAATCTACATTTACTCCTCCACCAATAGCCAAATCCGTTTCTTTCCAGTCATTTTGTAAATCAACAAATGAATAATAGTCAATACCTATAACCTGAATTATCTGAATGATTTCTAATGAATATGGAAAATTCTTAGTATAAGTTATATCTACAGATGCCTGCAGTGGTTTAGTTTGATTTTTACCTCGATAAATGATTGGAGTATTTATTGATTCTGCGCTGCTAAAAAGTAACTTCGGATTAACCGAAAAAACATCATTCATCTTATATAATAAGTCATGTGAAGTCACAACTTCATAACTTTCATAATTATCTAGGTTTTGAATTGGAATCAATAAATCAGTCTCTCCTGACATTTGATACTGATTCTTTTTTAAATCATACGTATTACGGAATTTAAGAAAATTATTCTGGTTTAAATGACTAAATCCAAAAGCCTGCGTATAATTATAAGGACTATAGTACACTATTTCGGCCTCATAATATTTTCTTTGTGGAGATATGCCAATCTTACCAATCAGGTCAATATTAGGAGTCACTTTACTAAATCTCATCTTTGTTTCTAAATTATCTAACTTAAATCCATTAGTCAAAAAGAGTGTACTTAATTTTCTATTCTTCCACTCAAAACCATATTGAGATTGAAAAAAAGACTCTTTAAATAAATTTTGTTTAAAGATAGAGTAATCTTTTCCATAATAAAATAAAGGTTTTAGGATTGAACCATCTAAAATGAGTCGACCATATTTGAGATCTCTTTTAAATGGACCTAAATCTAAAGAACTCTTCGAAATAGGTTTTCTCAAAGGAATATTTTTTTCTGCCAGCATCTCTTTTATTACAGGAATCTGCTTTTTCGTTTCATTGTAACCTAAATCAATGAAATCCTGTGCTAATTGAAAGTCCATAAAAGAAAAATCGCCAACATCATGAACAATAACTACATCAGAATATTTATCAATAATTTTTTTTGAGTATTGTTCTTTGATAAGGTTAATCATTCTCATAAAAGAACGTATTAATTTATCATAATTTGTATATGGCAATTCGTCAAATGCAGTTGTAGCTATTACTAAATCTGCTCCCAAAACTTTTGCAGTTTCTGAAGGGGTTAATTCCAGTATCCCAGCATCAATGAGAAATAAATCACCCATTTTCAGCCCAGGAAAACACAGAGGTATAGCATAAGGAGCCTGAACAGCGGCAGAAATATCACCTGTTGTATGAATATATTTTACTCCATTTGTCAAATCATAACTTAACAATGCAGTGGGTATTGGAAAATTCTCTAACTCTTTCGCAGGTGCTATCTCTTCAAGAAACTGATTTAATTCTTCAGCATTTATTAATGATTCAACAAATGGGAAATTTAAATTAAACATCTGAGTAAGATCTACTTCGGTAACCAATTTTTCTAAATCTTCAACTGAGATTCCACTTCCATATAAAACTGCAACAATTGCACCCATGCTTGTTCCGGTTACAATATCAATGGGAATATTCTCTTCTTCCAAAGCTTTTAAAACTCCGACATTTACTAAAGCTCTAGCCCCCCCCCCACCAAGAGCAACGGCAACTGAAGGCTGCTCAATCTGTTTAAATCTTTCATCATTTTCTACATAGTATCGATCATTAGTTTGCTCATCAACAATAACTTCATGAATCGATTTATTTGATTGATTTGCTGCAAGTGAGTATGATGATGATATAAATAAAATACATAAAATTAGAAAAAAATTAAAGATAGGTTTTTTCACAAATGAAGTCTCCTTTTTATAATTTTTTGACTACCTACTATACTTAGCCACAACTACTTGATTTCCTTCTTTTTTTTGAATATGTGCAATTGTAAAATAAAAAAACCGGTCGCCCTTTGCATTAAGGAGTACCGGTTTATTAGAATTATCTTTTGAGTTAAGACCCCCACTTCTATAAGTGGGGGGAATTGTTTTTAATCTTCAGTGGGGGTAGAATCCCCTACTGAAGCCCCTATGTTCAGCTTTAGCTGGACGAGTTCACTTATTAAAAAAATCTTTAACAAGTCCTGCAAATAGAAGTACACCCAAACCTATACACCTTTCATCTACATCAAAAAGAGGATGATGACCAGGATAACTACTTGCATCTGAACCTTTAGTTCCTAAATAGAAAAACGCCCCTGGTATTTTTTGAAGAAAATACGCAAAATCCTCTCCACCCATTGCTGGTTTTCTAACTAACTCTTTGAATGGATATGGAGATTCTTTGACAACTTTGCTAAATCTCTCTACCTCATTTAAGTGATTTATTAAAGGTGGATATCCCCAATTATAATCTAACTCATAATCTCCACCAAATGAATGGGTAATACCTTTTAGAACCTTCTCAATCTGTTCTTTTATCTGTTGTCTAAGATCATCATTGTATGTACGTACCGTGCCTGATAACTCTACTTTATCAGCTATAATATTCCGGCGATATCCACCATTAATCTTTCCGATAGTGATTACGTTAGGTTCAAGAGGATCAATAAATCTGCTTGGTAATGTATGAAGAGCTGTTAAAATAAGTCCAGAAAGATGAATTGCATCTACTGTTTCATGTGGATAAGCGCCATGTCCACCTTTTCCTTTTATTATTATCTCTATCTCATCAGCGCTCGCTGATGATGGGCCTGGAACTATTTCTACTTCCCCTACTTCGCCATGATGCCAAGTATGGAGTCCGTAAATCACATCTACTCCGTCTAGTGCACCTTCTTCAATCATCGGTTCTGCTCCTCCAGGACCTTCTTCAGCAGGCTGGAAGATAAATTTAACTTGACCAGAGATTTGATCTCGGTATTCACTTAAAACTAAAGCTGTTCCCAATAAAATTGTTGTATGAACATCATGCCCACAAGTGTGAGCTTTTCCTTTTACCTTAGAAGCATAGGGAACGTCTTTTTTGTCTTCCATAGAAAGAGCATCCATGTCAGCGCGGAAGGCGATAGTTGGCCCTGGCTTAGATCCTTTTAGTATAGCCACTACTCCAGTCTTTGCTACTCCTGTTTGAACATCTAATCCAACTTTTTTCAACTCTTCTGCTACTAATTGGCTTGTTCTCACTTCTTCAAACCCAAGTTCTGGATGCATATGTATTTCCTGCCGAATCTGGATTAATCGCGACTCCATTTTTTCAATGTCTTTTTGTACTTGATTTAAATTTAGTGGCATCTTCATCTTCCTTTCTACTTTCTACTCAAAATTTAGAATTCAGCATATAAGTTTCCTTTAGACTATGTCTTCTTCGTAATCCGCTCATTTCCTCTAATAAATTTTCTATCTCTTAAAAAATGATAGAAAAATACTCTGGTAACAACCAGAGTATTTTAGAATTAAGAATTCTCGGAAAAATCTGCAATAGCAACATCCATAATCTCTTTAAAATCACGATATCGGGAAGAAATACTACTTGGAGAGACACTGTATTTCCTTGCAATATCGCTTTTGGTAATATATTCTCCTAATCCCAATCTTACTACATATTCTATTGTCGCTACCATCACTTCAACTTTTTGTATTCGAGGACTATAAATTTCACAATACTTATGCCAAAGTAGTAAAGCTCCAATCACATCCTCTGACGGAAACTCTTCTCCTAAATTATCAAAAATCCCAATAGCCACTTCCTTCTGCTTTTCGCTAGTGAATGCAAACTCGTCTAAAATCTCTTTTTTAATCTCATCATCTAAAGTTATCACCGTCTCCTTTAAAGCAGCTATGGCAGTCAAATATACTTCGTATCCGAATGGTTTAAGGAAATTCTGCCAACTCCCATTCGACATCTCTTCTTGTTTTATTCTTTCGATTTTATCAAAAAGATATTCTTTAGATGTATTAGGAAACCGAACAAAACCAGAAATAAAATAAATTGCACCCTTAGAAAGTAATCTAGTAACCATAATATCTCCAATAATTCCTGCTTCTATTTCGAAATCTTTTACACTCACTTTGTATTTATCATCAGTAAAAATATCTTTTACTATAACCATATCCTCAGATAAAGTAACATCTACAAGCTCATAAACAGATACATATGAGTTAATCCATTGTGAAAAAACTTCAACAACAGAACTTCTAAAACCTCGTCTCTCTTTTTGAAAGTATTTATTTAGAACGGTTTCACCATCTGGAAGCTTACAATCATATAAAAGACAATCAACCAATAAAGCCATATCATTCTCTTCAGATTCTGATAGCCAATTCTTTGAAGGATCATCAAACCAAGCTATTTTATCAATAGATTCACCTAGAAAATCTGATAACAAAAAAGGTATTTTTTCACTCCACTGAAGAGTAAACCACGCGTAAATATTATCAATAAGTTGGTCAACTTCTTGATCAAGAATACGTTCTCTAAATGCAGTTAGATCCGTAACTTTACCACAGCATTTTTTGTATTTTTTCCCACTACCACAAGGACAAGGCTCATTTATTCCAATTTTTTTCATGATACCTCCTATATTTTGTAAACATTATACTCATTACTTTTTGGATAATTTATTCCATACTGTTTATTATAGCTTAGTATCAATTTTTGGTCAAGTTGTAGACTGAATTTTCAGCTCTAACGAGTAAAATATTATTCGATCAATAAAACAGAAAAATTCATCTTTACATAATTGTTAAAATTTATAATTTGTATTTTGAGATTTTTATTAAAAAAGAATGCACCATTTTTTTTTGAGAATTTTTAAATTT
>DAOVRZ010000108.1:0-19768 GCA_030627905.1 Halanaerobiales bacterium | reverse complement strand
TATATGTCACCTCAAAAATTCCAGATCTTAGTAATGTACATTCTACATAAATTACTAAAATCCTTTTATGCATTGCTAAATAATCCACATTATTTACCAAATATTTTTTAGTAAAATGTTAGTAGGTGAGTAGTAACAAAATTTGTAAAAGTTCTCGAATTTTTTCTGGAATTTGTTTTTCATAATTACGGTTGAAGATAACTTTACCGAGTGGGCCATCTGCTGTTTTGATTTGAATTGTTATATTTTGATCTTGACTTAAAAGGTTATTAACTTTTTCTTTGGGAAAATTAAGGATAAAGACTGGATTATAGTTTTCTAGTGCTGTTCCAGTTAGGGATTCTCCCTGTGAATTCTGAATTTCTACTTGAGAAGGAAAATCAGATAGATCAATAGTATTTTTTAAATCCTGAACCATTATAAGAAGTAAAAAATTATTCGCTGAATCATATTTTTTAAGGCTTTTTTGAAAATACTCTTTCATCTCATGTAAAGACAGTTCACCGATCTCAGTACGAGCGAGGGCAGATAAGGCCATACAGTATTCGTCAAAAAGATACACATCATAAAAAAGGTTATCATCTACTTTTAAAGAACGGTAGATTGTTTCATAGGTTAAATCAATTAGCTGATTAAAATTATCAGGAATTTGATATTCTTTAGCTAAACCTATAGCATTGAAGCAGAGCAAAAATGCGAAGATAAGTATAGTTATATTTTTCATTAAAATTAAACCTCCTTTTTAACATCTATTTCGGGGCAAAGATGAAAAAACCTTTTTCATTAATCAAAAAAGCTATACCTCTAATGTTTACATACGAGATATAGCTTTAATTAATTTATGAAATATAGTTTTAACAACAATTTCGGAAGGCATAAGTCCTCCATCTTCTACAAGTGGGGTAGCTATTCTCAAATAAGTTAGCTTTCGGTGGGGGTATAAATCCCCTTCCGAAAGTTGTTAAACTGAATATATTTAGCTTATAAGCTAAATATATTATTTAACCATTTGCAAAAAATATTGGTGGAATCGAAGATCATCTGTTAGTTCTGGATGAAAAGAAGTTCCTAGAATCGAGTCTTGCTGTACTGCTACAATTTTATTATCCCATTGCAAAAGAGTCTGTACATCTCGCCCAATATTTTTTACATATGGAGCACGGATAAAGATCAGTGGAATAGGTTCATTTGAGACTTCTGGGATCAACGCTTCAGCAGTAAAACTATCAAGTTGACGACCAAAACCATTGCGACAGATGGTAACATCAAGAAGTTTAAGGTAAGATTCTTTTTGATTTTCAATCTCTTTGGATAGAAGAATCATCCCAGCACATGTGCCCCAAATAGGCATTCCTTTATTTGCATAATTAATTATTTCTTGATGTAAAGATGTTTCAATGAGTGTTTTGCCAATAGCGGTACTTTCTCCACCTGGTAAGATTAAACCTTGACAATTTGCTAGTTGACCTGGTTTTTTTATACGGAATGTTTCTACACACAATTTTTTTAGATGAGATTCATGCTCTTCAACTCCTCCTTGAAGAGACAATATTCCTATTCTTAACATATTACCAGCCTCTTTTAGCTAATCTGTCTTTGGCATCTAATGTATCTATATTGATGCCAACCATTGGTTCACCTAAATCTTTTGAGATTTCTAAAAGGGTAGCGGGGTCAGAATAATGGGTTACTGCTAAAACGATAGCACGAGCACGTTTTGCAGGATCACCGGATTTAAAAATTCCAGACCCTACAAAAACACCATCTACTCCTAATTGCATCATTAAAGCAGCATCAGCAGGAGTGGCAATTCCACCTGCTGCAAAATTAACTACTGGTAGCTTACCGTTTTTTGCTACATATTCAATGAGATGGTATGGTGCTTGCAATTCTTTTGTGGCAGCCATCAGTTCATCTTTTGTCATAGTTGTCAGACGGCGAATTTCACTGTTAATGGTGCGTATGTGCCGAACAGCTTCTACAACATTACCAGTACCAGCCTCACCCTTAGTTCTAATCATAGAGGCTCCTTCACCAATACGACGTAGAGCTTCGCCTAAATTACGTGCACCGCAAACAAATGGGATTTTAAAAGCGGTTTTATCAATGTGATTGATTTCATCTGCAGGGGTCAAAACTTCACTTTCATCTATGTAATCTGCTCCGAGAGCTTCTAGAATTTGTGCTTCTACAAAGTGACCAATTCGTACTTTTGCCATAACTGGAATGGAGACGGCTTTCATGATATCTTCAATCATTTTTGGATCAGACATTCTTGCAACACCGCCATCTTTTCTGATATCTGCTGGAACCCTCTCTAAAGCCATTACAGCAGTCGCGCCTGCTTTTTCTGCAATCACCGCTTGTTCGGGATTGGTTACATCCATAATTACCCCATTTTTTAGCATTTGAGCTAAGTTTTTATTCAGTTTATAACGATCTGTCATTTGAAAACTCCTCCTTTACAGAATTAAAAAATGTGATATAATAATTGTATGGGAACAATTTCGAAATTGTATCGTAATTGTTCTGTAATCATTGTGCCATAGATTAATTGTATTGTCAATATGTTGATGAAAAAATATTTGGAGGGATACAATTTATGTTTGAACAGATACGATTAGACAAGCAAGCAGATCAACATTTATATATTCAGTTATATCAACAGGTAAAAGAGATGATTGAAAAGGGAATACTAGAAGAACATCAAAAATTACCACCAATTCGTCAGTTGGCAGAACTACTTAAAGTGAATAATGTAACGATAGTGAATGCATACAAATTGTTAGAAGAGGATGGATTGGTTATTAAGAAGGTTGGAAGTGGTACATATGTAGCACCTATTTTTCAAAAAATTGATCGTGAAGAGAGGTTTTTAGACGAGGAGATTCAATTAATGAATCAAGGCCAGGTAACTTCAAAGCAAAATATGATCAGTTTTGCTACCGCCACTCCTGATCCAGAGTATTTTCCGATTCAGGAAGTGAAAAATGCTATTAACCATGTATTGGACCGAGATGGTGGAGAAGTATTTGGATATCAGGAAAGTTTGGGGTATCAACCTTTACGCGAAGCTTTTCATCAATATCTTTTAACTAAGGGTATCAAATGTCAGGTAAAAAATATTCAGGTAGTCTCAGGAGCTCAACAGGGGATTGATATTTTAGCAAAAGTTCTTTTAAATCATGGAGATGTAGTTTTTACAGAAGAACCAACTTATACTGGGGCTATATCAGCTTTTAAATCACGGGGAGCTCGCTTAGTATCGATTCCTATTCGAGAAGATGGAATTGATCTAGAGATTTTAGAGACACAATTAGCAGAATATCAGCCTAAATTCTTATATATCATGACCTCATTTCAAAATCCTACAGGATATAGTTATACCGAAGAGAAAAAAACAAAGTTACTGGAGTTGAGTCGAAAATGGGGTTTAACAATTGTGGAAGATGATTCTTTAAGTGAACTTTATTTTATAGATAACCCTATTCCATCTTTAAAATCTATGAATGGTGCCGAGGATGTAATTTATATTAAGAGTTTTAGTAAAATATTTATGCCAGGTTTTAGGATTGCTTTCATGGTTTCACCGGACATGATGGTTAGTCAGATGATGGCTGCAAAGCATTCTTCAGATATATCTTCTTCTGGTTTAATTCAACGAACCTTTGATTTGCTTTTGCGAAGAGATTTGTGGGAGAAACATATTGAAGAAATGCGACAGAACTATTTTAAAAAGTATCAGTTTTTTGTTAAACTTCTTCGTCAGGAATTACCCGAACAAGTAAAATATATTATACCAGGTGGTGGATTAAATTTTTGGCTAGCGTTGCCGGAAGGTTTTCTTTCAAATAGGTTATATAAAAAATGCCTTAATGAAGGTGTAATTATTGTGCCTGGCTCTGTTTTTTATCCTGATGGTAGACCTAATCGCTTTTTCAGATTGAGTATAGCTACTGTTGAAGAAGCAGAGATGATAAAAGGAATTCGTATTCTCTCTCATCTTAGCAAAGAGCTATTATCTGAACAAAACCTAGATGATCATATTACATTTACTCCATTTATGTAACGGGTTTTTGGTAAAAGTTACTAGAATAGTTAGCTCTTTTGAGGATCATAATATATTTAGAATCTCAATGGAGGTGTTATGATGACTGTAGGTACTAAGCTGCATCAAACTTTGACTTCACTTGAAAGCGCAAAGTCTAGTTATGAATCTTTTTCTCAGGATACTGATGATAAGATGGCTCAACAGATGTTCCAGGGTGGTGCTCAACAATTGGAATCTTTGATTACCGATTTGAGAAACAGGGTTAATTATGTAGAACAGCAAGAACCTCAATATAAGAGTGAGCAACAGATGACTGGGCAAAAGCAGCAATAGGTTTCATGTAACACACTCAGGAGGCTGGTCGGATTGATTGAAATCCGACCAGTTTCTTTTTTTAGTTACTTTTCTTTGGTATCCTCATCTGTTTATCCCAAAAAGATACCTCATCATGAATCGTAAGGCTCAAATTGCGAGTATTAGTATATATAGAAGAAAGGTGAAAATAGCTATTTGTCGAAGTATAATTAATAGTGAAGTATCATATTTATATATCTGTAAAATAATTGGAAACTAACATTTTTAATATGATTCAGTTATTTATTTTGAAAACTATTTAATTAAGGGGGGAAAATATATTTCATATCAATTCAGTACGTTTTTAATCTAATTTTCAAATTTATTGATTGCAAAGGAGGTATTTATTAGCCATGATCAATGTTCGATCTAAATTGGTTTTATCAATCCACCTGTTGATCTTGTTTGCTTTATTGTTATCCATGACGGTTTTGGCAGAATCGGCTATAAATGTAAATCCAACCTCACTGGTTCAAACTCAAGCTAAGGCACAAATCTTGAATAAAACCCTGAGTATTGGTAATACAGGAAGTTCGGACTTAAACTTTTCGATCAAATATAATAATGTAATTGGCCCTGTAACATATTCTTGGAAAGATTCTGATATGATAGACGGGCCAAGTTATGTTTGGAATGATATCAGTACAGATCCGAACGTAATTTCTAAAAATTTATATTTTGTAGATTATTCTATTCCAGTGGATTTAACATTTGAATTTCCGTTTTATGGAGAACAATTTACCAGGATTTACATTAACAAAGCAGGTTATATTACAGTGGGTATAGATTCAGATGATCGGTATAATAGTAACCCTTTACCAGACATATATGACCCCCTTAATATGATTGCACCTTTTTTTGACTATTTAGATAGTTATTCGGGAAAAATTCACTATCTTCAAGAGCCCAATAAAATCACGATTCAGTATAATAACATTGAAGGTTGGGAAATTAACGATGATTATACATTTCAAGTTGTTTTGGAAAATGACGGTACAATCACTTTCTATTACAACTCAATGAATGGAACCTTCGATAGTGCAACCATCGGTATTCAAAATAGTACCAGTGATGAAGGTATTACAGTTGCACATAATGAGTTATATGTAAAAAATGGATTGACTGTTCAATTCATTAGTAAACCTTCCTGGCTAGGACTTGCTCAATATGAAGGTATAGTAAGCCCAGGTGGTAATTTTGAGAATGCAGCAGTGTTTGATTCTAATAATATTCTCGCCAGTACATATTCTGCCAATTTGGAGATTTATCATGATGGAAGTATAACTAATCCCTTAATCGTACCCTGTACTTTTACAATCACTAATATAGTACCTACAGCGTCATTTACTTTTTCTTCGACTACGCCATATACAGGAGAGGTTGTAACGTTAGACGCCTCAGCTTCCTCAGATCTTGATGGTACTATTGTAAATTATAGTTGGGATTTAAATAGCGATGGCATCTATGGTGACGCGATGGGAGTAACAACAGATTATCTTTATACTACTTATGGTGACCATATCATTGGGTTAGAAGTAGCAGATGAAGATGGTGCTACGGCAACGATTAGTAAAACGATTACTGTATTAAACAGTACCCCTTTAGCAAACTTTAATTTTACTCCTCTGAAACCAGAGCCAAATCAGGAAGTTACGTTTGATGCATCTTCATCAAGTGATAGCGATGGAAATATTCTTTCTTATGAATGGGATTTAGATGGAGATGGTCTATATGGTGATGCTAGCGGTGTTACTACAAGTCATTCTTTTACTCAAGTAGGAACTTTTAATGTCCGTCTTAGAGTAACTGATGATGCTAGTGCTAATGCTACACAACAAAAAACGGTCACAGTAAGAGATGATTGGCCAAAAATCTCTCTAAACCCAACTTCTTTTAATTCGAATCTAACTATTAATAATACTTCAATTCAAAATTTAGTTATCAACAATACCGGTAGTACTGATTTAGATGTTACAATTAAACCAGTTTATGCTGATTATGCGGTTGTAGGAGGTCCAGATCAGTTTGGTTACACCTGGACAGACTCTGATGCCAGTCCTGATTTTTCCTTTGTCTGGAATGATATCAGTACAACTGGAGAAAAATGGAGTTTTGGTTATTATACAATATACGTTTCGAGAAGTTTTGATTTCAAGTTTCCGTTTTATGATGATGTATATTCGAAAGTCTACATTACACCAGATGGTTTTCTGTTTTTCGGAGATGACTGGAACTATGATCATATAATTGATAAATTTCCATCATGGGATGCTCCAGATAGAACAATTGGTGGATTTTATAATGATTTAGAATTTGGACTTGGGGGCGATATTTATTTCCAAAATGAAGAAGATCGGGTCATCATTCAGTATGACAAGGTACCGGATGTAAATAATACAGGTACTTTTACTTTCCAGATTGTTTTGAAAAATGATGGAACAATTACATACTATTATAAGGACATGAATGGAGAGCTTGATAATGCTACAGTGGGTATTCAGAATTATGACTTATATAGTGGATTAACAGTTTGTCATGATAGTGGTTATATTAAGAATAACTTTGCAGTTAAAATTGGTTTTGAACCAGATTGGCTTAAATTAGTCCAAAACACTGGTACTATTACTCCTGGTGGAAAGTTGGATATACCATTTACCATTGATACTACAGGAATGAACTCTCATGTTTATAATGTTGATCTTGAGATTACCCATAATGGTAGTAATATGACAGATCCAGCCTTGGTACCTGTAACTCTTAATGTGGATAACACAGCTCCAACAGCTTCCTTAAATCATAGCCGTGCTTATATAGGTTATCCAACTACATTAGATGCTACCCATTCGTATGATCTGGATGGGGAGATTCAAAGCTACGCCTGGGATTTGGACGGGGATAATCTTTTTGATGATGGAACTGATCCGGTTTTGACTTATAATTTTATCTCAGGTAATCATTCGATTAGTTTAAAAGTTACAGATGATGACGGAGCTACGAATATTGCTACAACTACTATTGACGTGGTTGACCCGCCACAGATTTCAACAGATGTTGCGAGTTTTGCAGAAACGTTAGCTCGTGGAGATATCGTGACAAGGGAAATGATTATTTATAACACAGGCTTTTCTGATCTCAATTTCCAAATTGACCTTTCCAATCCATTGGGCTCAAATGTCTATCAATGGTCAGATTCGGATTCTCTAGGTGGACCAGCCTATGTTTGGAATGATATCAGTTCTGCTGGGGTGCATTTAGTTGAACTATCTCAAGCTTATTCTGATTATGAGGGTGTGGATCTATCTTTTAATTTCCCTTTCTTCGGAAAGGAGTATGATCGGGTTTACATTAGTTCAGAGGGTTATCTAAACATCGGAGCAGGTCATGGGGAGGCGGATAGTTACAATCGAGAAATACCAGATCCTAACATTCCTGATTATTTGGTTGCTGGATTTTTTACCAGTCTAAATCCATCAGATGGTGGGGATATTTATTATCTGGATACTGGTGAGCAATTGATTGTTCAATATGACCAAGTAAAACGTAGTATTTATTCCGATACATCCTCTAACTATACTTTCCAGATTGTATTGGATGTTGAAGGTACCATAACATATTATTATGAAAATATGGTAGGAGCTCTTGACGTTGCAAGTATCGGAATTCAGGGTTATTTTAGTCAAGATTTAGGTATAGCATATAACGAACCTTTTGTGAAAAATCAATATGCGGTTCAATTAACAAACATACCAATCTGGATCGAAGTTATTCCAGAGTTTGGTCTTGTACCAGCAGGTGGTTCTCAACCTGTATCAGTTACTTTTTTAACTAACGGTTATCCAGCTGGAACCTATGAGGGTAATTTAGATATTATTCACGATGATCCTGCTGTAATAATTCCCTTTAAGCTTCCATGTGTCTTAACAGTAACCAATGATTTACCAACTGCAGCGATAACGTATAGCCCGACTGCATCACATGCGGGAGAAGTGATTACATTTGATGGTTCTACTTCTACAGATAGTGATGGAATGGTTGTAAGCTATGCTTGGGATTTCAATAACGATGGAGTATTTGAAGATGCTGAAGGGATAACTGCTACATATACATTTCTTGCTAATGGTCCGCAGACCATTGGACTTGAGGTTACAGATAATGATGGTGGTGTGAATTCCACAACTATAATTGTAGATGTGTTAAATAATGCACCCGTAGCTATAATTACTTCTGATCCGGTTACCCCAGATCCATTGCAAACGGTGACTTTGAGTGGTTTAAGCTCAACAGATATTGATGGTACTGTTGTTGGTTATGCCTGGGATTTGGATAATGATGGAATGTATAATGATGGTACAACTGAAACTGTTACTATAACCTTTGATACCATTGGCCCATATACTGTAGGACTTGAGGTAATAGATAACGAGGGAGCAGTTGGTACGACGACTTTGACCCTGGATGTAAATAATTGGCCAAAGCTGAATGTGAATCCAACAGTATTTACAGAAGCGACCACTGTTGAAGTTTCTCTATCTAGAATTTTAACTATTAATAATACTGCTGGTACTGATTTAAACTTTACTATTGAACCATTCTATGAAAATTACAAATTTGTAGGCGGGCCTGATCAATTCGGCTATCGATGGACAGATTCAGAACATTCGGAAGGAGTGCCTTATGTCTGGAATGATATAAGTACAACTGGTACACTGCTAACAACTGTTTCGAATAGTGGTTATAATTCTGAGTTGGTACAATTGGACTTTACTTTTCCATTCTATGGTCAAGAGTTCAACGAAATCTATGTAAACCCAAATGGTTATATTACTTTAGATATAAAATCATATACTGAAACCTATATTTATAGTATTCCAGCAAGTAATATGCCAGATAACTTAATTGCAGGTTTCTTTATGGATTTAGACCCAACTATAAGTGGTGAAATTTACTGTCTGCAAGAAACTGACCGAGTGATTTTTCAGTACACTAATGTTGCGGATCTAAATAATACGGGTACCTACACCTTCCAAATTGTTTTAGCGAAAGATGGAAGTATTACTTTCTATTATGAAAATATGAAAGGTGAATGTGCTCAGTCTCTTATAGGTATTCAAAATTTTGATGGTAAGGATGGTTTAGAAGTTGTCTTTAAAGATGCTTACATTAAAAATGGACTTGCTATCCGGCTTGTTAATCAACCAATTTGGATAGAATTAACTCAAAATTCAGGAACTATTGTGGCAGGAAATTCTATTGATATTCCATTTACTATAGATAGTTCCGTTTTGAAATCACAAAATTATTATGCCGAATTTGAAATTGTGCATAATGCGAACAATCAAGCTAATCCACTCATTATTCCGATGCAACTGACAGTAAATAACTTACCTCCAGTAGCAGATATTAGTCACGGTTATCTTTATAAAGGTTATACTGTAACCTTTGATGCTACCGGATCAACTGATAAAGATGGTAAGATTGTAAGTTATGGATGGGATTTAGATAATGATGGTTTATTTGATGAGGGTATAGAAACAATTATTGATCATATCTTTAGTACAGTTGGAAGTTATCCAATTAGTTTAGAGTTGGTCGATGATGATGGTGAGGTTACCGTTCATAACGTTACTGTAGATGTTATTGAACCACCACATATTACCGTAACACCGAATACCTTAGCTCAAAGTGTAGCGCGGGGTAATACTGTAAGCAGCACATTGACAATTGAAAATACAGGTGATTCTGATCTAAATGTTCAACTTAGTCGTTTACCAAAAGAAGCATATACCTATCAGTGCTTAACATCTGAGGATCCTATTGGACCTCAGTATGTCTGGAATGACATTAGTGCTACAGGAATTTTGTTAAATAAAATTTCAAATAGTGATTTAAACTTTGAACCTGTGGAAATTAGTTTTGGATTCCCATTTTATGGGCATGCTTTTGATACTATTTATGTTTCTTCAGAAGGTATGATTACCTTTGAGCGAGGAGTAGCCAGTGAAATGATTGGTGGTTTTCCAACGACGTTCTACCCTGGAGCAATTGCAGCTTTATGGCATAATTTTGATCCATCAATTTCCGGAGATATTTATTATTTGGATGATGGTAAACAGATTATCATCCAATATAATGAGGTTATGAGTGAGACGAATGCTGGTATTACAGTGACTTTCCAGGTGGTCTTGGATTACGAGGGAAATATTATAATTTACTACAAAGATTTGACTGGTTACCACATAGCCCAATATGATGTTGGAATTCAGGATCCTGATGGAACAACTACTCTTCATCCTGAGTTCGATAGATATTATTATTTTGATAAACAACAATATGCGGTTCAATTTACCAATATAGCGTTATGGTTAGAAGTAGGACAATCATCGGTTATAGTTCCTGCTAATGGAAGTACAACTGTGGATGTAACATTTAGGCCTGGTTTAAGGCCTTCAGGTAGTTATGACGGTGTAATTGCATTGAAACATAATGCACCAAGTGCTACCAATCCATTGAAGATTTCTTGTACTATGGATGTAACCAATGCTGCACCAGTTGCTAATATAACTTATACACCAGTGATACCTATTTCTGGAGAAACGATAACCTTTAGTGGTTTAGATTCTGCTGATGTAGATGGGTATATCCAAACATATGCCTGGGATCTAAATAACGATGGTTTATTTGATGATGGAACTGGTTCTACCGTGGCACATGCCTTTGTGTCTAGTGGAATTTATACTATCGGAATAAGAGTAACAGATAATGATGGTGCTATAGCGATTCAAACCATTACTGTTGAAGTTCAGAATGCTCTGCCAGTAACCGATATTACAGTAAACCCAGAATCTCCAGAACCGGGTGAAGAGATTACTCTGGATGCTTCTGGTACTACAGATTTCGATGGAACCATCACAAGTTATGCTTGGGATCTAAATAATGACGGTGTGTACGATGATGGAACAACTGTTAGTGTAACAACTTCTTTTGCAACAGTTGGAAGTTACATTGTGGGTCTTCAAGTTACCGACAATGATGGAGGGACTGCAACTGAAACTGTAACCATTGATGTAGTGAATCATCCCAAAATTTCAGTAGCGCCAGAGTCTTTAGCTGAATCAGTGCATATCAATGATATTATTACCAAAAATGTCGCGATTTCCAATATAGGTACAGGCGAATTGCAATACCAGATTGCAACAGTTTATCCTTCAACAGGTGAAGGTTATAGTTGGATTGATTCAGATGCTTCGAATGGACCAATATTTGTCTGGAATGATATCAGTTCAACAGGAACTCGACTCAATCAAATTTCAACTTCTGACGATGCAAATGAACCAGTAACATTGAACTTTGATTTTCCATTCTATGGATCAACTTATAATACTATTTACGTTAATTCCAATGGATATATCACTGTTGGAAGTGGAGTGATGGATTATTCCAATGGTAATTTACCCGGTAGTTCTTGCCCTGAAAACCTGATCGCTGCATTCTTTGATGACTTAAATCCAGCTAGTTCTGGTGATATTTATTATTTAAATGAAGTAGACCAGACCATTATTCAATTTAACGCAATAAGACATATAAACTTTAGTAGTAATTACACATTTCAAATTGTTTTAAAGCGAGATGGAACCATATTCTTCTATTATCAGACAATGGGTGATGTTGTCGATGGAGCAACAGTAGGGATTCAAAATGCTACCCGGGATCAAGGGGTTCAGATCGCTTACAATGAAGTTTATGCAAAGGACGGTCTAGCAGTCAAAATAGCTAAGTATTCTAAGTGGTTAAACATTTCTCAGACATCTGGAACTATTCCAGTTGGAGGAAATGTAGATATTACTGCAACAATCGATGCGAGCGGTCAGAAGTCAGATCTATACACTGTACAGCTTGAAATTGCTCACAATGGAACAAATGCTGTTTCACCACTTATCATACCAATAGAGTTAACAGTAGAGAATTTGCCGCCAGTTGCCGCTGTCGATTATGATTCATCTTATTCGGGTTTTTCAGCAACATTTGATGCAACTCAATCTACTGATGATGATGGTCAGATCGTTAGTTATGAATGGTGTCTGGATCAGGACGGACTTTATGATGATGGTACTGGTTCAACCTTGATCCATACCTTTAGTGTAGTTGGAGATTATCCAATCAGCTTGAAACTGACAGATGATGATGGTGCGGTTACTACGTATGATTTTATCGTGAGTGTAGTATTATCACCACAAATTTCTATAAACCCTGAAAGCTTTACCGAAATGCTCCTTAGAGGAAATACTGTTACCAGAGGCTTAACTATTCAAAATACTGGAGGTTCTGATCTGGAGTTTGCTCTTGTTCAATTAAGTACTGAACCATTATGGGTTCAAACCACTCCTCAAAGGGGAGTTATTCCAGCAGGTGGAAGTACAAGTGTGGATATTACTTTCTACAGTAATAATTCCTTAGGTACTTATACTACAAATCTGGAGATTGGTCATAACGTACCTAATTGTTCGATAATAAGTATTCCGTGTACGCTGGAAGTTCAAAATGTAAATCCAACGGCAACGATTACGTACGATGTTCAAACTCCGTTTACAGGTGATTTAATTACTTTTGACGCGTCTGGTTCAACAGATGTGGATGGAACAATTACTGGTTATGCATGGGATTTGGATAATGATGGTCTTTATGATGATGGTACTGGAGTAACTATTACCCATACCTTTGCAGATCAAGGAAACTACACCATCGGAGTTCAAGTAACAGATAATGATGGTGCAACAGATACGACAGGAGTTACATTATCTGTTGATTTGGCAGAAGTTATCTCTAATTTACAGATATCCAGTGATTACAATAGCGTTGTTCTTTTCTGGGAAGTGCTAAAAGATGATTTAGAATCCTTTGTGGTTGTTCGAAATACCAATGACTATCCGACATCTGCAACGGATGGAGAGATTGTTTATCAGGGCATGGGTAATCTGGTCGTAGATGAGAATTTGGCTGCAGGAACCTATTATTACGCTATCTATCCGATGAATTTGACGGGTAAACAATTACTTCCTGCCTATGGTATTGCCAATGTAATGGGTTCTATTGGATATAACAAAGAGATTTTCCGTTATCAACCTGGTAACGGTAGCCTTATAACCAGATTGAATATAGCACAAATCTGGCGCAGTGATCTTTATACTGGTTGGAATGGAGCAGATTTACTGATTGGTAGAGGTTTCAGTGGTCGAGCATCTGATCTTTGGATGTATTATCCTGAACTAATGGGTAGTGCTTCCGATCAAATTCCAACAAATGTGGAGATTGAACGGGCAAAATTGGTACTGAAAGTACAGGATTATTCCGGTAATTCAGATCAAACCTATCGTTTCAAATTATATCAAATCTCTGATCCGGATGGTTTGGGTACACCATATTACGGTATTAAAGATGGTTATCGTACCGGCTTAAACTTCCAGTATCGAGATGCACGTTTAGGTGTGGAAATACCATGGGCCACAGGCGCTGATAACATTCTAAGTCTGTTTTCAGGTGTTGAGCCAGTTACAGTGGTGGAATTTGATCCAATAGTATATACCCAATATGGAGTCGATGAGATTCAGTTGGATGTAACTGATGCTCTTAAAGCCTGGGTAAAGGGTACAGCAAATCAGGGCTGGTTCTTGACCATTGATGGTGATTGGGAGTCTGGTCAGTTACTCACACTGTACGGTAAGGAAGCAACTGACGTAACCAAGCAGCCGATGTTGGAAGTGGTTTATTCAACGCAAGTTGCGCCTTCTGCTCCTGATCAAGTTACTAATGTAACAGCTATTTCAGGAGATGGACGAGTCGAATTGAATTGGAATGAACCAGTGACTTATTATACTGGTGTGAAGGTGGTACGGAAAGAAGGAGCTATTCCATTTGATCCATATGATGGAGAAGTGGTCTTTGATGGAAATGGAACCATGATGACAGATTATGAGGCGATTAACGGTACGTTATACTACTATGCTGTCTATACATATGATGAATTACGTACTTATAGTAAGAAACAGTGGGTGAAAGTGATCCCTGGTACTCCAGAAACTACTAATTTACACCCACCAATCGCTGAAGCAGGAGCAGTGAGCTTAAATTGGAATTTGAGTACAGCCGATACTTATCGGATATATCGTAAAGAAGCAGAAGAAGAACCAATTCTTCTTATTGAAACTTCCTCAAATACCTATATAGATTGGAATGTGGAGTGTAAGACATACGATTATTGGATTGTTGGGGTAAATGAGCATGGTGAAGGCCAACCTTCGAATGTTCAACAGGCTACACCAATTGCTGGTAATGTACCTCCGATAGATCCAGCCAACTTATATATTCAGAAAGGTAGTATTAGTACAACCCTCAATCTTAACTGGACTGACCAATCAGACCGTGAGACTGGATTCGTAATCGAACGTCTTAATACTGATGGGGTATGGGTTGAAGTTGGAAGCACTGCCTTTAATCAAGTTGAATTTATCGATGAAAATCTTACACCAAGTACTACGTATGAATACAGAGTGAAAGCAGTAAATATTGCGGGTAGTTCTGAATACACCAGTATTGTTTTAGGAACAACATCTGGTTTACCTGTTGCACCAACAAATCTAAATTGGGATGTCATTTCAGGAAGTCAAGTAGGTTTAACCTGGACAGATTCTGTGAATGAGACTGGTTATGAAATCACGGTCTATACTGCTGATCAGATTACTGTAATGTCATATAATATCTATCCAGATGCAACATCTTACTCCATTACAGGATTGTCTCCATATGAAACTTACTATTTTGAATTATCGGCAGTAAATGTTGCAGGTCGAGCAAGTGTAGTGACGGAACTGATCAGAACATCCAATAGTCCAAAGCAAAATTTATTCTAGAAGGGAGCAAGGATGATGAAAAATAGTAGATTACTCTATTTCTTTCTGGTGTTAACACTAGTGGTTATTGCAACCGGTTGTTCTAAGAAGGTAGCACTAATTTTACCAGATGCCCCTTCAAATTTACAGGTTGGAGAAGTTACAAGTTCAAGTATAACCATGATCTGGCAAGATCGTTCTAATAATGAAGATGGATTTACCGTTTTTCGGGGAATTTCCAATTCTAATATTACCACTTCTGTGGGGAATGTAGGAACTGGAGTAATAACTTTCACAGATTCGAATGTGGATCCAGCAACTACCTATTATTATAAGGTGGTTGCCTTCAACTCCACTGGTAAATCCTCCCCAACGAATACAGTATCAGGAACAACAAAACAATTATTAGCTCAGGTCTCTGGTCAAATTGTTGTTCAGAATAGCTTGGGGGTTGAAGGAGTTCTTGTTACTTTGGGGTCTAATCAGACAGTTACCGCTGCTGATGGTAGTTTTACCTTTGCAGATCTAACTCCTGATATGTATGTTTTGAAAGCTGAAGGGGGAAGAGAGGAACATTACCTGATCGATCCGATGGATTTGATTCTTTCAGCAGGGGAAAATAATCTGGGCCAAATCTCTGCATACCAAATGCTGGGGGTTGGAGTCATTATTCAGAGTACAACAAATATGCAAAGCCTATCCGTACCTCTGAAAAAATCCTTAGCAACTAATAAACAGGATTTATTGCAAGAGATGGTCAGAAGGGACTACAGTTTCCAACTTACTTCTTTCTCTTTAGCTTCATTTACAAATCTGACGGATGAGATTTCGATGGTTATCTTAAAGTGGGAAGATTTATCAGCCAGTCAGTATCAGATATATTATTTGGGTACAGGTGGAGAAACGGCAAAATTAGTTTGGGATTCAAATTATTTAGCTGATGCAGATGATCCAGATTTTGACCCAACCCATCCGGTAGCATATCTGGATTTAGGATATGAATTGGCCAATGTAATCTCAGATGCTGGAGAATATCAATTCCAGGTAGTAGGTTACGATGATACTGGTACATTAATTGCTGAATTACCAGTGGTAATAGTTTCTTTAGGAATGGTTTTAGAGAACTATCCAACCGGTTTAAGCAGGTCGAATGATCAATTGTCCTGGACAGAGGTAATAGGAGCAGACGGTTATAATATAGCTATTTATGATCAAAACGATGCTTTACAGCAAACGGATTGGGAAGTAGGAACTTCGACTATGATAAGGGAATATTTAATATCAGGTGAGTATTATACCTGGATGGTGGATGGGCAGGCTATCGATGAATCTGGTTGGCCAATTGAAATCACCAGAGGTATTTCTGGTTTTATCTGGTAATCAAACAAAAGCTGTTAAGGAAGATGCAATTCTTTCTTAACAGCTTTTTTATCTTTTGAAATAAGACCCTCACTTCTATAAGTGGGGGGAATTGTTTTTAATCTTCAGCTTTAGCTGAACGAGATCACTTATCTTTAGTTTCATCGTTATTTTCTTGTTCAGGGTCTTCACCATTTTCTATTAAGTCTAAAGTTTTATGATCGATTTTATATTTTTGAACTCGATTATTTTTTGTATCTGCAACATATAAAAAGTCTCCATTAATAGTAATTCCAGTAGGGGTTGAGAACTCTTCAGGTTTGTTTGGAACAAAAATATCAAGAAGGATATTGCTTGCACTGAAGATATATATTTCTGGAGTATTTAAATTGGTTATATAGATGCGATCTTTATGATCTATCGCTATGCCATATGGTTTAAAATGAAATTCAGAGTTTTCACCACCTATTGAAGAAATTAGCTCTAAATCTTGATCAAATATTTTAATCATTTGGTTATTGGTATCAGCTACATATATTAATCCATAACTGTTTACTGCTAAGCCGCATGGCTGCCAGAGTTCAGCATACTTATTTTTATTTAAAATATTTCCCGACTTATCGAGACGATAAAGTTTGCTGTTATCTGCTATCACTATGGTATTGGTATTTGGGTCAACTGCAATACTGTAGATCCATGATAGGTCTTCTAAAGGAATAGTATTGATAATTTGCCCTTGAGTATCTGCTATAACCATTTGTCTTTCTTCAAGGGTAAAATAAAGATTGTTAGCATCAACAGTGAGATTGATAAAATTACTTGATTTCAGAACGTTTAATAGTTCTTCTGATGGTTTCCATTTAAAATCAATAATGTCTTTATCATCAAACCTTTTAAGTACAGTTCCTTTATCAATAACATATAAGAAATCATTACTTTGAAGTGTTAGGTTATATGGTTTTTCGAAATAATCTGTAGCAACAGAGTATAAGTATGTCAGATTTGCTGCGTGAGTATCTAAAATAGGTAGACAGAAAGTAAAGATAATTAAAATGAAACTGATAATAATGTTTTTTCTCATTGTATCACCTCTTAAAGAAATATTTGTAATATTTAATTACTTCAAGATAAAAGAAAAAAACCCTTTAAAAAAGGAAATTAAATTAAAATGTAGAAAAAAGTAAGTAAAGAATGTTATTAGAAAGAGGGGGATGTCAGTGAGTGCAAAAAGGGGGATTTTGCTTTATGTTATAATGTTGATTTTATTAATTAATGCTTCTGCTACTGCAGGAGATATGGTTTATAGTACTTCGACAAATTATTCTAATAGTATTTTGGATTGCTATGGAGATTTTGAAATAACCAGCTCGGGGGAATTTATATTTAGTAAGGACATTACAATTACGGTGGATGGTAATGCAGAAATTTATGGTACTTTAAAATCATGGAGACGTTCTTATAGTAATGCATCATCTGGAAGTGGTGGAGATGATGGAAGAACAGGTTCGGAGAGTAATTGGCCAGGAGGAAATGGAGCGGGCGGAACAGATGGGAGTACTGGACATGATGGAAGTGATGGTCGTGATTTAGCATTAAATGTAAAAGGGACTTTGACATTATCGGGTGTTATTGCTTCAAAAGGGGGGTCTGGTGGTGATGGAGGCAATGGAGGTTCTGGAGGAGATGGTGGAGATGGATGGACAGGTAGAAAAGATAAATCTGGACCAGTTGAAATGGAAAGTATTCACTTTGGTCTTATGGCAACTAATGTTAATCCTGACGGTGGCGATGGAGGTAAAGGTGGAAAAGGTGGAAATGGCGGCAGTGGAGGTAATGGAGGTAATATAATCATTCGGGCAAGTAAAATTGTGCTAAACAGTTCAGCAAATTTAGAAAGTAATAATGGAAGTCGAGGAAGTAAAGGCAATGGAGGAGTTTCGGGTGCAGGGGGAGATGGGGGAAGAGTAAGGGTTTATATTGATGATGAATTGCTTGATACATATAGTGGGAGTGATGGAAGTAGGTCTGGATCTCAAGGCAGTGGAAGTTATGGAAAAATTGGAGCAGTGGGGAGTATTAAACTTATTACACCAAATTTATCAGTTGCCAATGAAGATATATTGGAAAATGTACATATTATAACAGATGAGTTTCCTCCTCAGATTGTAGAATGCGAACTCATGGATTTTGAAGATGCAGTTCAATCTGGTTTAAATCCCAAATTAAAACTTGTGGTTAAAGATACCGGGGGAGAAATAGGAAAAGAGAATATTTCTCCAAGTGGAGTAGATATAGTTGAGCTTACAATTAAGGATACAAGTGGCAGTGTGGTTGGTACTTATTTAGAAGAAGTAGAATACTCAGCTAATGAAGATTTAGGTGTTGAAAAAGAGGTTACTTTTGCTTTAAACAATCTTAGTTCAGGTAATTATACTTTGAGCGTTCTAGTTTCTCACAAAAATAAGTATTCTAATCAAGAAGTTTCAAAAGAACTATCTATATCTATGGATAATAAGCCACCGACTGCTCCGTCTAGTATTAATTTTAGAAACTATAAAACTGATGGTAGTAATTTGAAAATAACCTGGAATGCTTTTTCTGATATTAATGGAGTTAAATATAATTATAGGCTTTATCGGGGTTCGGCTTTACTCAAATCAGGTAATGGTATTTCTGTGAGAAATATTACATATAGTCCATATCCATATGATAAATCATTAAAATTTGTTTTGCAGGCGGTTGATTTTCTTGGCAATAGAACGGGTGATTATATTTATAACTTCACAACTTTACCAGCAAATCCAGAAATCATTTCTTTTGATGCAATGGGTAATCAAAAGGATGGATATAAAGGTTATTTAACTTTGAAAGAAGTTAAAGCATCAGATTATCAGATTAAATGGCGTAGTTTAGATTCTACAGATTGGAAGCCATATGATGGAGATATAGGAGAAGCAAATGGAAATTTGATTTGTATAATTAATGGCCTGGAAGCTCATAAAAGTTATGAAGTAGAAGTTTATTCTAAAAACTGTTCGGATAGATTGAGTTTAATTGCAGATTATAAAACATCTACAGTAGTAAATAATTCACCTATAGTTTCTGAAGAGTATGAGATATC
>DAOVRZ010000116.1:0-18135 GCA_030627905.1 Halanaerobiales bacterium | reverse complement strand
CATTACCGTTTTGAGCTAATACATGTGTAATTGCAGCAGTCAAAGTAGTTTTACCATGGTCAACGTGACCGATTGTACCAACATTAACATGGGGTTTATTTCTTTCAAACTTAACTTTTGCCATTCTAAGTCATCCTCCTTCACTCGCACGTAGGCGCATTTACATTATTTTTTTTTAGATTTAAATGTTTTAATTTCTATGTAAAAGGGTGCCTATTAAGGCAACCCTACTTCCCCTGAAATCCTATCCAATCTGCACCGTAAAATTACATATTTTGCTTCTCTAAAAAAATCTCTAGTTTACGCTTCACACGCTGAAGCGCATTATCTACAGATTTAACATGACGATCTAGCTCATCTACAATTTCTTGATAAGATTTACCATCTAGATATTCTTGCAAAACATTCATTTCTAATTCACTCAACATCTCAATAATTTTGGTCTCAATCAGGTTGTATGCTTCCTGACTAATAAATAATTCTTCAGGGTTTGCTAGTTTGCTTCCTCTCAATACGTCGAGAAGGGTCCGGTCAGATTCTTCATCATAGATAGGTTTATTTAATGAGACGTAGGAATTGAGTGGTTGATGTTTTTGACGAGTGGCTGTTTTGATTGCAGTAATAATTTGACGAGTAATACATAATTCTGCAAAAGCCCGGAATGACGCCAGTCTATCAGTTTTATAGTCTCGAATAGCTTTATAAAGGCCAATCATTCCTTCTTGAATGATATCCTCACGGTCTGCTCCAACTAAAAAATATGATCTCGATTTGGCTCGTACAAAATTTTTGTACTTTTTAATCAAAAACTCCAGAGCAGCTTGACTGCCGTCGTGGGCACATTCCACCAACTCATCATCCGTCATGTTGTGGTAGTTTTCATACTCTATCTTATTTAGATTTCCGCTCAAACCTGATCCCCTCCACCCTTCAATTTTGTAACATTCTCTCCTAATACCCTAAAAAACCATCTGCACCTTTTTAGCCTATATATTATTATACTGACTACTTAATCATAAGTCAAGGACAAACATATCCTGAGAAAAGAGTTTTTATCTTTGATTTTTAGACATGATGACGTTGTCGAACCGCTTCATAAATAATGGTTCCAGCTGCAACAGATGCATTGAGAGAATTTATTTGCCCATACATAGGAATTTGTACAATAAAATCACATTTTTCTTTAATAAGTCGCCGCATCCCTTGTCCCTCATTTCCAATAACAATACCCGTTGCACCTTTTAAATCAACCTGATACATGATTTGTTCTCCTCCCAAAGCAGTTCCAACAATCCAGAGTCCTGCTTCTTTCAAATCATCAATCGTCCGGGCCAGATTTGTCACCATCGCCAACTTAGTATGTTCAACAGCCCCAGCAGATGATTTACTAACAACTGGAGTAATCCTAGAAGTTCTGTGTTTTGGGATAATCACACCATGTACTCCTGCGACATTAGCCGTTCTGATAATGGAGCCAAGGTTATGGGGATCTTGAATTTCATCCAAAATCACCACCAAAGGTGCTTCCCCTTTAGATTTTGCGTATTCAATAATTTCATCTACTTCGGCATATCTATATTCTTCAGCATGAGCAATAATTCCTTGATGAGCTGTAGAATTTGCAATCTCGTTTAAATCAGCTTTAGAGACCTTTTCCACTGGAATTTTTGCAGTAGTAGCAAGGTTTATTAATTCATCAATCGGTTTCCCCTTAACACCTTCCTGAATCAATAATTTTTTAATTTTAACTTCAGCCTTTATGGCTTCTAAAACCGGATTACGTCCTTCAATATTCCTCATATTATATCACTCCATTGTCATAAATTCTTGGCGAACCTTTTTACTTTCACCACAAGACATCTTTCCTTCAAGACATGAGCCTAGTAGACATTTTGGACCTGCGAATTTAAAAAGGATTGGTGCAACCTTCTTTGCTAATTTAACAATCTCGATAGCCAGTGACTTAACACTAAAACTAGCTATTCGGTTGCGAGTTATTTGAGTCAATAAACTTCTGCGTATTCCTTCAATACCAAAAGTAAATGAAACATTTTCTATTGGAGATTCATGACCTAAATCCATCAACATTTGAATAAACCTCAGGTAGATTCTCCTGAGATCTGATTTTTTATATAATTTTCAATAAAAGAAATAATCACTGATAATCTTTCTAAATCTCCCTTAAACATTAAATAACCAAGTACCGCTTCAAAGGCCGTACTATAACGATAATCAAGCATATTTGCATTTTTGGGAACATTCCCAGCATTCGAATTACGACCTCGACGCAAAATAGTTTGCTCTTCATCAGTCAACACAGGTTCGAGTTTTCTTAAGAGAGCTGCTTGAGCTTTAGCATTAACAAATTGAATTGCTTTTCGATGAATCTGATTTTGGTTCCAGATTTTTTGTTTTATTAAAAAATTTCTTACAATCAGTTCATAAATTCCATCCCCCATATACGCCATAATTCCGGGAGGTACAGAACGAAGATCAATCTTTTCTTCAGCTTTATTTTGAACCATTGAAAGTAATTGGTATATCATTTTTCCACATCTCCATCTCTCAGATCGTTTAAGACTAACCCTAATTTGTATCTTCCAAAAAATTATACCTTAATTCACCCGACAATGTCAATTTTTTTTATCTAGTATTCTCCAATTTCAACTTTTTTTATCCCCTCCAAATTGCTTCTGCACTAATTCCTCTAAAATATCTACCCTTTCTTGTAAGCCAATAATTATATCTGTAATAGGGTCAGGCAAACTTTGGTCAAGGTCAACACGTGGAACTTTGCTCCCCTTTTGAATAACTACTCTTCCTGGAACACCAACTACTGTGCAATCATCAGGTACAGAATGTAATAACACTGAACCTGCACCAACTTTTACGTTATTGCCAATTTCAATCGAACCAAGAACTTTTGCTCCAGCACTAATCATTACATTATTACCGATAGTGGGATGACGTTTTCCTTTTTCTTTTCCTGTAACTCCTTGATAAATCGTTACATTATTTCCAATTTCAGTAGTCTCGCCAATTACTACCCCAGCACCATGATCAATGAAAATACCTCTTCCGATTTTCGAACCTGGATGAATCTCAATTCCCGTTAAAAACCGGGCCAACTGAGATATCAATCGAGCAATTGTAGTTAATCCCCAAATATGAAATTTATGAGTAATCCGATAAAACATAATTGCGTGTAATCCTGAATATGAAAGCAATACTTCTAATAAATTCTTAGCTGCAGGATCCCGCTCAAAGATCACCCGAATGTCTTCTCTAATAATTTTTAACATAATTATTTCCCCCACGACTGTGAAAACATCAATAAAAAAACCATCTCCATAGCATAACACTACAGAGACGATTTTTACCGCGGTTCCACTCTGTTAAGTCTATATTTATTTTCTATATGCTCTCTCTTACATCGTATTCCCTAGTATTTTACTATGATTTAATTATAACGGATAAGCAAATATTTTTCAACCCTCTTTAATTACTTGAGAATATTCTTGAAATTAAGTCAAAGAGTTTTTGCAAAAAAGCTAATATTTGATTCAATACCCCTCCAACTTTTTCTCCCTGTTCCTGAATTCCCTTTACTCTAGTTTCTAAATTTTTAAGCTGATTATTTATCTCTTCTATATTCAAATTTAAATTTTTCATCTTTTCCATCAAATGAACAATCTCATTAACTTGTTCTTTAGAAAGATTCAAATTATATTCATTTGCTTTGGTTTCGATAATGATACGAATTTCTTCAGGATTATCAGTTCCCTTTTCTACTACTTCCTTTTTAACATCTCTAATTATAACCTCTGCATTCTTTTGACCAATCTCTTCTCCCAGTTCCCCAGTCATAATTAACTCTTCATATGCTATTCCTTTCTTTGTAGATAGAAGAGGTTTACCTTGCGCCTTCTCAAATGTTTTAAATATCCCTGTTAATGCAGCTGTTCCAGAAACTGAGAAGGGTGCTCCAGCTTTAATCAACACATCTTTTACCCCAGCAGTTATTGCTGCATTAGCATACATACCCCCTGTAACCCATGTAATTTTTTGAGTCTGAACCTGAATCCCTGAACCATGGACCAGAGTCTGAATGTAAACTGAAGAAATTGCTCGACTACCAATCTGTTCTTTTGGAACATATTTGCTAAGATAATAATATTCTTCAGAATTTGTAACCTCCAAAATCCCAGGAAGTTTAACCGGTTGAAAATACCTCATCATCTGATCTCGCTGTTGCTCATCCAAATCTGCTCCAAATGAGATAAACTCCTGTCCTGACTCAATTGCAATTACGGGTAAGAAACCATATATGCCAACAGATACTATAGCAATAAAACATAATATAATCAAAAATTTCAGTTCCTTCATTTCTTCATCCTCCTTACCTAAAACGTAAGCTTATAACTAGGATAAGGAGTTTCTGAAAATTTATTCTGAAAGTTCTTCAGTAGAACGCAAGCTAAAGCTGAACATCGGGGCTTCAGTAGGGGATTCTACCCCCACTGAAGATTAAAAACAATTCCCACCACTTATAAAAGTGGGGGTCTTAACTCAAAAGATCAAAAAAGCACTTATACTTAAAAACCCCCAAACAATTCTTAGATACAGAATCGTTTGGGGGTTAAAATCGAAATAATAACAAGTTATTATTTCTTAATTTTAACGACTTCAGAAGGAGATTTTGCCCCTTTAAGAAGTGGTCTCCCACTGAAGTTTTGAAATTATTGTAAGCATTCTACCCCAACCTATAGAGGAGTGGAATTTCGCCTTCTGAAATGTCATTAAATTTCTAAATAACACTTGTTCCAATTGTTAACTGTTCAGGACCATCTACCAGCGCATGTCCGAATTTACCAAAGATCGCTACAGCTACTCGACCCTCGCCGCGAACAACTGCAACTTTAAATCCACCACCCAGACCTGGATTTACAAGAGATAATTGAGCATAAGCATCTTTTACAGCATTAGAAACAGCCATCTTTTCCCGAGAGTTTTCACTAATAACACCACGAGCTATCGCTGCCACTGTTGTACTTTCTCTCAGCTTAATAGCTAATTTTTCAGCGTTGGCCCCAGCTTGTGTAATTGCCGCCCGATAACCATATCCTGTTACCTTATCCAACCAATATTTTTCATACTCGCGACTGCGAGTCATAGAAAGATAAATTGCTGAGCTTTCAGGTGTAATCTTTGCATGACTCTCTTCACGAACAAAACCAAGAACTAAATCTTCAGCAGTAACAATACCTACAATTTTCTCTTCGCGATTGAAAACAGGTAAACCACCTATATGATGGTCTGAGAGCAATATAGCTGCTTCCTGTACTGATTGGTCATCATAAACCTTAATTATATCTTTTGTCATTAATGTTTCAATTTTAGTTTCTAAGATGTGTTGCTTAACTAAATCACTATCAGTCAACATACCAATTACTTTATCATCTTTAACAACGATTAATCTGCCAATATTGTTTACAGACATTAACTTTTCTGCTTCCAATAAAATAGAATCTGGAGAAATTGTAATTGGATTTTTAACCATAACTTCTCTTACAAACATCTCTTCACTCACCTTCCTAATTACTCAGTTTCTCTACTACGTTCAAGAATCACTATAGCCTGAGCAGAAATTCCTTCACCACGACCAGCAAAACCTAGCTTTTCAGTTGTAGTAGCTTTAATATTAATTTTGTTCAAGGATTCATTCAACACTCTAGCAATATTTTCAGTCATCTGATCAATATATGGTGCTAGTTTAGGTGCTTGAGCAACAATAACAGTATCTAAATTCCCTAATTTATAACCATCTTGTTCCATCAATCCCTTAACTATCTCCAACAATTTCAAGCTAGATATTCCTTTGAATCTGGCTTCAGTATCTGGGAAATGATACCCAATATCTTTTTTCCCTAATGCTCCTAGTATAGCATCCATAATGGCATGAGTCAATACATCTGCATCAGAATGACCGATTAGCCCCAAATTATAAGAGACTTTAACTCCCCCTAAAATCAAATCTTCCCCTTCACCTAACTTATGAACATCATAACCAATTCCTACTCGCAACCTAATCTCCTCCGCAAAATTTCTTTAGCTAGCAATAAATCTTCTGGTGTAGTTACTTTAATATTTTCGTAAGAACCCTGAACCAAAAAAACCGGTTCCCCAATAAATTCAACCAATGATGCATCATCAGTTCCTTGATAATCAGAACGCTCAGCTTCTTGATAAGCTCTAATAATCAATTCTTTACGAAAAATTTGTGGGGTTTGAACTGCCATTAGTGTAGATCGTTCTGGTGTTGTTTCAACAAATCCAGAAGAATTGACTACTTTAACTGTATCTTTTAATGGAACAGCCAGTATCGCTGTTCCATATTCTTCTGCTTGCTTTAATGCATCAATAACCAAACCCGTAGTTATTAATGGTCGAGCACCATCATGAATTAAAACATAATCTGTATCATGCTGAAGAACAGCAAGACCCATTTGTACTGAGTCCTGCCGTTCTTTTCCTCCAACAATTATTTTATAAGGTGTCACAAAATTATTCTTCTCAAAAATCTCTCTCTTACAAAAATCTACTTCAGAAGCCTGAACAACTACAATCATTTCAACAATTCGCTCAATTTTATCCAACTGCTGCAGTGTCAATGTGAGGATCATTTCATTATTCAAAAATAAGTACTGCTTACTCCTATCTCCACCCATCCGTTTGCCCTGCCCAGCAGCTGCAACAATTGCAGATACTTTCATTTATATCACCTTCACATTACTCGTTCTATAGCTTTAGGTTTAGCAAAAATCATTCTTCCAGCAGCAGTTTGCAAAATGCTGGTAACCAAAACTAGAATTTTTTTCCCAATATGTTTTTTGCCATCATCAACAACAATCATTGTTCCATCATCCAAATAAGCTACACCTTGACCAAACTCTTTACCCTCTTTAATTACTTTTACTTCCATTTGTTCGCCAGGTAAAACTATAGGTTTAACTGCATTAGATAATTCATTAATATTCAAAACAGAAACTCCCTGTAATTCTGCAACCTTGTTCAAATTAAAATCATTTGTTATAATCTTACCTTCGAGCATCTTAGCTAGCTTTACAAGTTTACTGTCTACCTCATCTGTATCAACAAAATCAATTCCTACAATTTCAACAATTATGTCCATCTGCTTTTGGATCTGATTTAAAATATCCAATCCCCGCCTACCACGATTTCTTTTTAATAGGTCTGGAGAATCAGCAATATGCCGCAACTCTTCTAAAACAAATTCTGGTATAACTAAATTTCCTTCAATAAATTCTGTTTTACAAATATCAGCTATACGGCCGTCAATAATTACACTAGTATCCAATATTTTTGGAGCAACTTTAGTAGCACGTCGCTTTTTTGTGTTTGAACGTTTCTGAAAGAGCGCTAACAAATCATCCCTTTTTCTGGTTGTAATTGTCATTCCTAAATAAGCTAAAATTAAATTAGCCAATACTTGAATGGAAAAACCTATCTTAAAAAAATCGGCGATAGGGAAAGCATAATTCAAAAGAATACCTAAAATAAGACCTCCCATCGCTCCTAATGCTCCCGCTAAAATATCATCAAAAGGCATTTTTTGTAACTGGTGTTCAACTCCGAGAACCATTTGTATAAATCCTTTTATAATTGAAAAAATTAAAAATACACCTACAACTGCGCCACCAATCACTCCATAGAAATAATAATTTTGAAACAAAGACATTGGTTCACTAATAATATTAACAACTTCCTGAGCGGGCTTAACCATACCCACAATCTGATAACCAATCATCCCACCAATCACAGCACTGATAAAACGTATAAAGTTTTTTAACATATAAATTCACCTCCTTTCATAGTATTACCATAAAAAAGTATTTCATTCTCAATTTTTAAAATTTTATAATTGTAAACAGAAAACGTCAGGAGTCCTGACGTTAATTGTGATCTACTGATTTAAAAACATCTTCGATCATGGCCACTACTTGCTCCTCATCCATCCCCTTGGCCAACACTAATTCACTTATTAAAATTTGCCTAGCATCACTTAACATTTTCTTTTCACCAGTTGAAAGACCTTTTTCCAATTCACGTAAGATTAAATTACGTACAACTTCAGTAACTTCATAGATATCTCCAGTCTTAATCTTCTCTAAATTATCTCGATAACGACGGTTCCAATTTTTTGCCATCATACTTTCTTCGCCTCGTAAGATCTCCATTACCTCTCTAACTTCTTCTTCATCTATTACTCTTCGAATTCCCAAATCTCCAGCTTTATTCATAGGAAGCATGGCTGTCATGTCACCAATCGGTAAATGTATTATATAATACTTCTGCTTTTCACCTAAAACTTCCTTTTCTTCCACACCAACAATTTTTCCTGCACCATGCTTAGGATAAACTACCTTATCACCTACTTTAAACATATCTTATATCCCTCCGAAGTATAACCATTTAATTCCTATTTCTAAGTTATATTATAACATCCATATTGTCATGATGTCAATTCGCTTACAACCAATTTTCAGATTAGTTTCTCAAAATTAAAAGAATATCTAGACAATCATCTCTATGGTCAGCTTTGCAATGAATGTCGAGAAATTATAGAAATAGAATTAGGTAAAGTCATGTTTTATACTACAACAATCTGTGAAGTACTCAATCTAAATTTCACCGAAGTATTAACAAAAGAATTAGACCAAATTAAAACTTTAGGAATATTCAACCTTCGTTAACCTTCTTAACATAGAATTCCCATTTTGGTTAATCTTATACCTTAAATATAAATTTTAAATATAACGATCCAAATTTACTCGATCACGCAAATGACGAAGACCTTCGTTAATTGCCCTAGCACGGATTTCTCCAATTCCTTCAACATCATCCAGTTCATTAATGGATGCCACGAGAATATCTTGGAAATCTTCAAAAGTTCCCACTAAATTTTCAATAACCGGCATAGGCAGTCTTGGGATTTTCCTTAAAAGCCGATAACCTAGAGGTACAAGAGATAAATCCAAAGCATTCAAAGAGCTACCCTGTCCTAATGCCTTACTAATCGTAGAGTAATTAAGAAGGTCATCAGAAGACCAATCAATAAGATTATTTAAAATCTCTTGAATAATAATATCACGACTGCGTTTTTTTACTTTTTCTTTCTCTTTTTCATTGATCTTATCCAGTTTATCATCTTGTTTATCATCCTTTAAATTTTTTTCAAAAGATTCTTCTGATTCTAATACTTTTTGCAAAAAATCTTGATCAATATAATCTCGAATGATCAATAATCCTTCCTGTTTTACATTAGATATAAGCTCTTCCAACTGCATTTTGAGTAAACGACCTTCTGTTCCTAATTCACAGATATATTCTTCTATTTCTTTTTGAATCCTAAGCACAATCTCTACCCGCTGTAAAGCAGTGGTAACATCTGCTAAAGTAACCAGATCATCAAATTCCAAAACACTTAAATTTGTCAATGCTTGGTCTAAAACTGTTCTATATTTTTCTAAAGTTTGAATAGCTTGATTTCCTTTAGATAAAATTACTCCTATATCTTCTAATACATATTTGTTATTACCATAATAAAGGGATATAATATCCCTTCTCTGCGAAATAGAGATGATTAATTCTCCTGTTTGCCGCGCAACACGTTCAGCGGTTCGATGTCTGATACCTGTTTCAAAGGAAGCCATGGAAGGATCTGGAATCAATTGAGCATTAGCAATAAGAATCCGATCTACCGTTTTACCAAGTATAATAGCCCCATCCATTTTGGCTAACTCATATAATCTGGCAGGTGAAAGCTCACAATTGATATTAAATCCACCGTCTACTATACCCAATACTTCTTCATTATCTCCAACTACTATGATGGCACCTGTTTTTGCTCTCAAAATATTCTCTAATCCCTCACGAAAAGGAGTGCCAGGTGCTAGAATTTTGATTATATCTAAAAAATTTTCGTGCATTTATTCACCTCCTAACAATAAAGACAATGCTTCCTTAAGATCTCTAATCCCTATTATCTCTAACTCAGGATCAAAGTTCATCACCTTATAGTTATTCCACGGCATAACAACTTTGGTGAAACCTAATTTTTTTGCTTCGTTTATTCTTGCTTCAATCTGATTCACTGCGCGAATCTCTCCTACCAATCCAACCTCACCTATTAGTGCTACTTTTGGATCAATAGGATGCTCACGATAACTAGAAGCACATGCTACCGCAATCCCTAGATCCAAAGCAGGTTCACTAAGTTTAATTCCACCTGCAATATTTATATATACATCTTGACTTTGTATGTACATACCAATTTTTTTCTCTAAAACAGCTAACACCAAAGAAACACGATTTTGATCAACACCTGCCGTCATCCGTCTAGGAGTACCAAAATTAGCAGAACTAACTAAAGCCTGTAATTCAACAAGAATAGGCCTACTGCCCTCTAACGAAGGGATCACTACTGAACCAGGGGCATCTTGGGGCCGTTCGGAGAGAAAAGCCTCTGAAGGATTTGGAACTTCCTCCAGACCACTTTGTAGCATTTCAAAAATACCAATCTCATTTGTCGAACCAAACCGATTCTTTACAGATCTTAAAATTCGATAAGAATGATGGCGTTCTCCTTCGAAATAGAGAACCGTATCTACCATATGCTCTAAAACCCGAGGACCAGCCAAATTACCTTCCTTTGTAACATGACCCACAATAAAAATAGGAATACCTTTTGTCTTAGCTATCCTCATCAGGTTCCCCGAACACTCTCTAACCTGACTTACACTACCAGATGCTGAGCTTAATTCAGGATTGAATATAGTTTGGATAGAATCAATGATCACCAATCTAGGATTTATTTCCTTAATTCCCTGTTCAATAGCATGAATATTATTCTCAGGTTGTATATATAATTCCTTAGAAGTGGTCTTAAGCCTTTCGGCTCTAAGGCGAATCTGTGCTCCAGATTCTTCCCCAGTTACATATAAAACTTGACCATATTTCTCTCCAATATGATGAACCACCTGTAAAAGAATCGTTGATTTACCAATTCCTGGATCTCCTCCAAATAAGACTAGAGATCCGGGAACTATTCCTCCACCCAAAACCCGGTTTAATTCACCAAACAATGTCTCCATTCGATCTTGATGATCATATTCAATCTCTTGAATAGACTTAGGCGAATTAATAAGCCCAGTAAATCGATACTTATCTTGTAGCAAAGTTCTACTTTCTTCATGAATAGTATTCCATTTTTTACAACCTGGGCATTGCCCCAACCATTTCAATGCTTCATATCCACATTCCTGACAGATAAACCGGGTTTTCTCTTTTGCCATTCACATACCTCCAAGATAAACTAACTTCTATTATAACATTTTTAACATCAATTTACAAGATATTATTCTACTTTTTCTTAAATTTGATTTTATTTTTTTCGGCGTCAATTAATATTACGTCTTTCTCCTTAAATTCTCCTTCAAGAATTTTCTCTGAAAGCGGATTTTCAATTAATCTTTGTATAGCTCTTCTAAGTGGACGAGCACCAAACTCAGCATCAAATCCTTCTGTTGCTAAAACTTCTTTAGCATTTTTTGCAATCTCCATCTCCAATCCATGCATTTTTAATTTCTCCTTCAACTCATCAAGCATCAAACTAACAATTGACTTGATATGCTCTTTATTTAAGGCATGGAATACTATAACTTCATCGAGTCGATTTAAGAATTCTGGTCTAAAAGTTCTACGTAACTCACTCATAACTCTACTTTTCATCTTATCGTATGCATCTTTCTCTTGTTCCTCTTGTGCTGCAGTAACAAATCCAAGTTTGCCAGTACTTTCAATCATGCTTGCCCCAACGTTTGAAGTCATAATAATAACTGCATTTCTAAAGTCTACTCTGCGCCCCTGAGCATCTGTCAACCTACCATCTTCTAGTACTTGTAATAGTATATTGAAAACTTCAGGATGGGCCTTCTCTATTTCATCTAAAAGAATTACAGAATAAGGACGTCGACGAACCTGTTCAGTTAATTGACCTCCTTCATCATATCCGACATACCCTGGAGGAGCGCCAACCAATCGTGAAACAGCGTGTTTTTCCATATATTCTGACATGTCAATTCGAACCATAGCATCTTCATCATTAAACATAGATTCTGCTAATGCCCGAGCAAGCTCTGTTTTACCTACACCAGTTGGTCCTAAGAAAATAAATGAACCAATTGGACGTTTGGGATCTTTTAATCCAGCGCGTGCACGTCTGACTGCTTTTGAAATTGCTACAATCGCTTCATCCTGACCAATTACCCTTTTATGGAGTTCATCTTCTAAATGTAGTAATTTAGAAGATTCTTCCATGCTCATTTTGCTAACAGGAATTCCAGTCCAACTTGAGACTATTTCCGCAATATCGTCCTCTACAACAACTGATTGATTACCGCCTTTTTGCTGTTTCCACTCTTTTCTTAAAGATTCCAATTTTTCGCGCAATTTTTTCTCCTCATCTCGAAGTTTAGCAGCTTTTTCGAACTCTTGAGCTTTAACTGCTGCTTCTTTTTCTTTTTCTATATCCTCAAGTTGCGCGCTTAGCTCTTTAATCTTTGGTGGCCTAGTATTTTGACGAAGGCGAACTCTCGATGCTGCTTCATCTATTAAATCAATCGCTTTATCAGGCAAAAAACGATCAGTAATATAACGATTGGACAAATACGCAGCTGCCTTAATGGCTTCATCTGTAATTTCTACACGATGATAAGCCTCATAAGTATCTCGAAGACCTTTTAAGATATCAATCGTTTCATCCAATGTGGTTTCCTCAACCAAAATAGCTTGAAATCTACGTTCTAAAGCCGCATCTTTTTCAATATGTTTTCGATATTCGTCCAGAGTTGTAGCACCAATACACTGCAGCTCACCTCGTGCAAGGGCAGGCTTTAGAATATTTGCAGCGTCAATTGCACCTTCTGCTGCTCCTGCTCCTACAAGGGTATGTATCTCATCAATAAAAATAATTATATCCCCAGCTTGACGAATCTCATCAATTACAGCCTTCATTCTTTTCTCAAATTCACCTCGGTATTTTGAACCTGCAACAAGAGAACTTAAATCTAAACTCACAACTCTTTTATCTAACAGATTTTCAGGAACTTTCTCTTCCACGATACGCTGAGCTAAATCTTCAGCAATTGCTGTTTTGCCAACCCCTGGTTCTCCTATTAAACAAGGATTATTTTTTGTTCGACGAGTCAAAATCTGTACAACCCGCTCTATCTCTTTTTCACGTCCAATTACAGGATCTAATTTACCTATTTCTGCCATTTCAGTGAGATCACGACTGAATTCATCTAGAGTAGGAGTATTCGTTCTATTCTTCTTCCCAGAAGCATTCCCAGAAACCTGTGTAGCCCCACCTAAAAGATTAATAACTGTACGCCTTACAACTTCCAAGTCAGCACCAAGTTCTTTTAAAACTCTAGCAGCTACTCCTTCTCCTTCACGGATTAATCCCAAAAGAAGATGTTCCGTTCCTATATAATTGTGACCTAACTGACGAGCTTCGTCTAATGCAAGATTTAATACTTTCTTTGATCGTGGAGTAAAACCAAGTTTACCCTCAATAACCTGATTTCCACGCCCAATAATCTTTTCCACTTCACCTTTAGCTTGATTAAAATTAATTCCAACCTCCGCTAACCCTCTGGCAGCAACACCCTGTCCTTCTCTAATCAAACCAAGAAGAAGATGTTCGGTTCCTACATAACCATGGTTTAGTCTTTTAGCTTCTTCTTCAGCTAATAACATCACCCTTTTAGCACGCTCGGTAAATTTACCAAACATAATTCTCACCTCCATAAAATCTTTTATCTTTTGAGTTAAGACCCCCACTTCTATAAGTGGTGGGAATTGTTTTTAATCTTCAGTGGGGGTAGAATCCCCTACTGAAGCCCCGATGTTCAGCTTTAGCTGGACGAGTTCACTCCTGCTTGAGGCGCAATCGTTTCCTAATCAAAGCTGCTCGTTTGATATCACGTTCGTCAGGACCCATATCTCTATTTTCGAGTTTTTGTAGAAATCCAGGTCGTGTCAAGATCATCAACTCACTCAATATTGTTGCTTCAACCTTTTTAATTATGCCCAAATCTATACCCAATCTTACATCAGATAATCTGCGCATAAATTCTTCACTACTCATCTTATGGGCATACATCAAAATACCATAACTACGCATTATTCGATCAGTCACGGCATCCTGACGCTCTTTTAATAGCAGATCTCGCCAATTACGCTCCTGCTCAATAATCTGCTCAGTTACCCGATTAAGGCTATCAATGATCTCTTCTTCAGTACGTCCTAAAGTAACTTGATTAGAGATTTGATACAGATTTCCCTGAGCATCTGTTCCTTCACCAAAAACTCCCCTAACTGCTAAACCTAATTGTGAAACACCTTGAAGCATTGATTGAATCCGATTTGTCAAAGCAAGACCTGGTAAATGAACCATTACTGAAGCCCGCATTCCTGTTCCAACGTTGGTAGGACATGCTGTTAAGTATCCATATTTCTCTGAAAAATCTAAATCCAATTTAGATTCTAGAAAATTGTCTAGTTGATCTATAATTTTATATGCTTCGTCTAACTGAAAACCAGGATAAATGATCTGAGCGCGAATGTGATCTTCTTCATTTATCATTATGCTAATCACTTCATCTTTACTATAAGCAACACCTTTGTGTTGGTCACCTTTTATGTGCTGTGGACTGATTAGATATTTATCTTTCAACACTATACGATCAATCTCTGATAGTTGATCTAAATCAATCAATTTTAGATCGAAATTTACATTATCTTTTAAAACATCTCTTAACAAGTTAACAACTTTTTCGCTGCTCTCAGGAGTGGAACGACTAGGAAAGGGCATTCCTGAAATATTCCGTGCCAGGCGTATCCTACTGCTGATTACAACATCGTTTTCTGGCCCAGGTGCTAACATCCATTTACTTAATTGATTTTTAATATCCGGTAAAGACATTAACTTTCACCTCCATCTTCATCTAACAGCTGCTTTTCTAAATCATAAATCCGGTCTCGAAGTTCTGCAGCTCTTTCAAATTCTTCTTTAACAACTGCCCTTTGAATCTCATTTCTCATTTCTGCAATCTCTCTTTTTAAAAGCAATGTTCCACCAAGCCGTTGAGGAACTTTTCCAGTATGTTGATCACTACCATGAATTCGACGTATCAATTGCGATAAGCCTAGATTAAACTCATCATAACATTCACTACATCCAAATCTTCCTGTTTTGCTAAACTCTGGAAAGCTAATTCCACAACTTTGACAATAATCTGTTACAGGTTTCATAACTTTCCGCTCAGGATGTAAATTAGATTTTAAAATTCCAGCTAAAAGAGTATTGATAGAAAATGGTTCTGTAACAAAAGTTAATTCACCCTTCTCTCTAGCACAATGTTCACAAAGATAGAGTTCTGTCTTTTCACCATTTATAATTTTAGTTACATGTACACTAGCAGGTCTTTCATTACAATTTTGACAATACATTTTCTTCGAACCTCCTTCATAAAATTTTATCTTTTGAGTTAAGACCCCCACTTCTATAAGTGGTGGGAATTGTTTTTAATCTTCAGTGGGGGTAGAATCCCCTACTGAAGCCCCGATGTTCAGCTTTAGCTGGACGAGTTCACTGCGAATTTTCACTTTTCATGATTGCCCCTAAAGCTGCTTTAAACAATTTAGCTCTTAAATAATCCCGATATGGCAAATCTATACTGAGATTTTGACGGTTCAATACAGCCTGTAAAATTAATTTTTCTCGTTGTGTTATTATTTTTTTATCTTCTAGATTGTGCAATAAATTAACCATCTGTTGCTGTGTTAATTCATCACCAATAATCTCAAGTACAACATACATAAAATCAACTTCTGGATGGTCAAACTTTAATTCACGAATTCGTACATAACCTCCTCCACCTCTTTGACTTTCAACTAAAAAACCTCTTTCTATCGAAAATCGGGTTTTCAAAACATAATTAATTTGAGAAGGCACACAGTTAAATTGATCAGCAAGATCATTTCTTTTTAATTTAAGAGAACCGTTTGACTGATTCAATAACAACATAAGATACTTTTCAATTCTTTGAACTAAACTACTCATATAGTGCTCTGAAAATCTATATAATCGATTTAAACAATTTATAGATTTTTCTCATACACTCAACTACGAAGTTAAATGTACATAATACAAGTTCTCTATACTTGTATAGCGCGAGCAAACGCTACTTTTTCACCCCCCTTCTTTATATAAAAATAAAATTTCTGACTTTGACTATCTTTGACCTTCTGTCTATATTGTATTCCTCACGTTAAAATTTTTCAAGGTCAAAAAAGGTCAAAGATATTCGTTTACATGTTCTTAAAAGAGTTTATCAAGAGTTATCTCTTTATTTTTTTTCATTTCTCTTTTTTTTACAAAAATATATCAAAATCTGAACTTTAATAATAAAAAAAGTCTACTGTTTATTGTATCTAAACAGTAGACTTTTTTTATTATTTTTTGAAAATACAATCTCTGAAAGTCTTTAAAATTGCAAAAACATAAAGTAAATTATTTAATTTAGTTTTCTAAAACTTAATAGAAGCAGATAATGTTCCATGTAAATTTTCCATATCATTTGACATACCTAATGCAGCATTTAAATGCAATACTAACAAATTCAAGCCTAAACCAGCAGTATAGGTAACTTGATCCATAAAGACTCTATCTGTAGTCTGAAATGGACCATACACTCCTGCTCTTAAAGAAAGACCATTGAACAAAATACGCTTCTCTAAGCCAACATGAAGGACATCCACTGACTCAACTTTATTTCCAGCATCATCAGTATAGCCAAAATTATGTTCAAGATCAGCAGCTATAACCGCAGCTAAAGGATAAGGTAACTTTAATGCAGCTCCCACTGTAACCGATTCAGGAGGCTTAACTCCTAATTCAAACTCACTATCCTCTTGAATCGTCATTTTAATATTTCTTGCAACAAGAGAAATATTTACCATATCAGTAATTCGTGCCAAAGCTCCTAAATCTAAACCTAATTCCTGATTTTTACCTGGCTTCTCATTAACCAAAATAAATTCATTATTATTTAAATCATATTCATAAGTATATTCATCTCTCTGAATAACTTTAAAATTTCCCCCTACAGAGATTCTACCAAAATTCATAAACGGTTTAGTTAAATCTACACCTATACCAATATTCCCAATCTTTTCAGAATAGCGATAGCTTTGATTTAAAGTGTTAAAATGCACTTTCTCATTAACGATAATACCACCACTAAAATGTTTCAAATTTGCGCCGACAAAACCAGTCAAATGACCATTAAACTCTTTACCATCTTCTAGTTTATCTATAATTTCTAATAGATTACCATTCTCTAAAGCCTTTGTAAAATCAATCATCTCGCTCAAAGACGTGGTACTAATACCAAATGAAACCTCTCCACCTGTAAAACCACTTCTTGTCAAACCAGCAGGATTCCAATACAAACTACTAGCATCATCAGCAACAGCAGTAAAAGCACCTCCCATAGCAAAAGCCTTTGGACCAACCAATTGGGTAGCTCCTACTTGCCCACTAAAAATTAAAACAAACAAAGCCAATAATAAAATACTAACTCTTCTCATCTAATTTCTTCCCTACCTTCCTATTGATCTTTTGAGTTAAGACCCCCACTTCTATAAGTGGTGGGAATTGTTTTTAATCTTCAGTGGGGGTAGAATCCCCTACTGAAGCCCCGATGTTCAGCTTTAGCTGGACAAGTTCACTGCATAACACTCTCTACAATAGATTCTACACATTCAACAATAACTCCTGCCATACATTAGTCCCAATTTTTAGTATAGCTATCCCTTTACTTGAAACCCACAATTTCTATATACAAAAAAACAACCTATAAGGTGATTAGCCCACAAAAAGTAGTCACACAAGAGCTTGCATACCATATAAAATACTGAATTGGCAGGATCAGTACTTTATATGGTATGCAAGTGCAACTAAAATACTTTTTGTGGTCGAATCAT
>DAOVRZ010000091.1:0-25114 GCA_030627905.1 Halanaerobiales bacterium | reverse complement strand
TTTAAGTGTAATAGTAAAAATACTTGATAAAGTATTTGAAACAGGAAGAAAAGCTCCTGAAGAATTTAAGAAAAACATTCCAATTGAATTTGATGAAATTTTAGGCAAATGGAATTACAGAGCTGTACCACAATAAAATGTAGAAGTTATTTTTAGCGCATCCCTTAATTATTAAAAAAATTAATTTAGGAGGAATACTTATGTTTAAAAAGAATTTAATGTTTAAATTTTTACTGTCTTTAACAATTTTTTGTTGTGTGATATCTATGATTTCTTTGCGAATTGAAGCTAACTCAAATTATACTCCAATGGTATCTTCAAATGATAACTTTGTTCTTACATTAGATAATGATGGTACTGTATGGGCTTGGGGAGATGGCGATAAGGCACAACTTGGTAATGGAGGTTATGGTGACAGCGATATACCTATAAGAGTAAAAAACCTTAGAGAGGTTATAGAGGTTGCTGCTGGGGAAAATCACTCTTTAGCATTAAAAGCAGATGGGACAGTATGGGCTTGGGGAAATGATTACTATGGACAATTGGGGACTGATGAATTAAATTATAGTTGTACTTTCCCAGCCCAAGTTCAAGGTATTGACAATGTGATAAGTGTTGCTGCAGGATTAAATTTTTCTCTAGCATTAAAATCAGATGGAACAGTATGGGCATGGGGAAATAATGAGTATGGTTTTCTTGGAGATGGTACTGTAATTCAAAGAGATACCCCTGTCCAAGTTAATAATTTAACTAATGTTATAGCTATTGCTTCTTATAATGAACATTCATTAGCATTAAAATCAGATGGAACAGTTTGGGCATGGGGACGTAATATTGAGGGTCAACTTGGTGATAGGAGTTATACTGATAGATATAGTCCTGTTCAAGTATCCGATATATTAGATGTCATAGCTATTTCTACCGGGAAAGAACACTCATTGGCATTAAAATCAGATGGAACAGTTTGGTGGTGGGGAGAAATATATCAGGGTACCACAAAATATAATATGATTTACCCTGCACAAGTTAATAATATTTCTGATGTGGTTGATATTTCTGCAGCATATACTCATTCATTGGCATTAAAATCAGATGGAACAGTTTGGGCATGGGGAGATAACTATCTAGGTCAGCTTGGAGATGGTACTAATACATTGAGCGGAGACACTCCGGTACAAGTTCAAGGATTAACTGATACTTTAGCAATAGCTGGTGGTATGTTTCATTCATATGCAATAAAAGAAAATGGTTTTATATGTAGTTGGGGTGGGGATTACTTTAAAAATGGAGTACTTGGAATTGATGAGTCAATTGGAAGTTATTTTCCGAGTTTTACTCCAGTTCAAGTTTTTAGTTTAAATTTAGTTAGAGATAATTTGACCATAGTTGGAGGAAAAGCTCATTCTTTAGTATTAAAATCAGGAGGCATGGTCTTAGCTTGGGGAAGAAATGATAATAGCCAATTAGGAAATATCACTCCACTAAATAGTGGTTTAAGTAGTGTTCCTTCTGTGAACCCAGTAAATTTCCCTCATATATATGCAATTGATATTGCAACAGGATTAAATTCTTCTTTAGCATTAAAATCAAATGGAACAGTTTGGGGTTGGGGAAACAACCTCTATGGCCAATTAGGTTTTGAATTTTCTTCTACGGATATTATAGATATTCCTCAAAAAATACAAAATTTTTATAATGTGGTAGATATCGAAACAGGAGGAATGCATACGCTTGCACTTAGATTAGATGGAACAGTATGGGCATGGGGATATAACAATAATGGTCAACTTGGAGATGGCACTATTACACAAAGAACTAACCCAGCACAAGTACGAAATTTAACAAATGTGATAGATATTGCAGCATCGTATTATCATTCATTAGCATTAAAATCAGATGGAACAGTATGGGCATGGGGAGATAATGTCAAAGGTCAACTTGGAGATGGTACTACATTAGATAAAAATGCACCAGTTCAAGTCTCAAATTTAACAAATATTGTGGAAATATCGGTAGGAAATAATCATAGTCTAGCATTGAAATCAGATGGAACAGTATGGGCATGGGGAGATAATGTCAAAGGTCAACTTGGAGATGGTACTACTACAGGAAGAAATACACCAGTCCAAGTACAAAACTTAACAAACGTTATAAAAATAGTTAAATGCAGCGATCACAACTTAGTTTTAAAATCAGATGGAACAGTATGGGCATGGGGAAATAACAACTATGGTCAGCTAGGTGATGGTTCTACTATATCAAAATCTTACCCAATACAAGTACAAAACTTAACAGACATAGTAGATATTGCAACAACATTGACTTATTCTTTTGCAATAGAATCGGATGGAACTGTTTGGGCATGGGGAGATAATTCATTTGGTCTATTGGGAGATGGAACTACAATTGATAGATTAGTTCCAGTTCAAGTTAAAAACTTAGGTCCATCAATTTCAGCTGGTGGTAACCACTGTTTTGTTTTAGAAGATTCTAATAATATATGGGCATGGGGAGATAATTTCAGAGGTCAACTTGGAGATGGTACTACAACAGATAAATACGAACCAGTTCAAAATTTAAATTTTATAGATTTTATTAATATAAAAGCAGGACACTCCCATTCAATTGGATTAAAAAATGGTGGCACAGTATGGACATGGGGACATAATAGATCGGGCCAGTTAGGAAATGGTACCACATTAGGTAGTTCATTGCCAATACAAGTACAAAACTTAAGTGATGTTATAGAAGTTATTGCAGGTGATAACATCTCTATGGTGCTTAAGTCGGATAGAACTGTATGGTCTTGGGGAGAAAACGTGTTTGGTCAGTTAGGAAATGGTACTACTGTTGATAGTTATACACCAATACAAGTCCACAATTTAACGAATGTTACAAATTTTGCTACTGGAGGATTGCATTGTTTAGCACAAAAAGCAGATGGAACAGTTTGGGCATGGGGATTTAATGTCTCAGGTCAACTTGGAGATGGTACAACGATTAATAGATATGAACCAGTTCAAGTTCAAAATTTGACGGATGTAGCTATTTTAGCTGCAGGAACATTTACTTCTTTGGCATTAAAACCAGATGGAACAGTTTGGGCATGGGGTTCGCACATAGGAAATGATGCAATTTCAAATAGTCCAATTCCTGTACAGGTTCCAGGTTTAACAGATGTTATTGATATAGTTTTAGTTTCTAATTTTTGTTTGGCATTAAAATCAGATGGAACAGTATGGGGATGGGGATATAACCACCAAGGTCAACTTGGTGATGGTACAACAACTTATAGAAGTGTCCCAGTACAAATTAGCAACTTAACAAATGTTGTATCAATTGATGCAGGTAATTACTTTAGTATAGCAATAAAGTCAGATAAAACTATCTGGGCTTGGGGTTATAATTACGATGGTCAGCTTGGAGATGGTACAGCAATTCAGAGTTTGATCCCTGTTAAAGTTAAATTTTAACTTTCAATTTTACTATAATAGTCCACTAGGTTACATTAATCTAGTGGGCTATTTATATGTTCAATAGAATGTATTTTGTGGATATCAAAAAGTGGATTGTGAATGGAGGTGACAAAAATCGATACTGCCTTCTACTTGGTTTTTAAAAAAATATGACAAATCTAAATAATAAAATATTAAAAACATTTAGCATTTCGAAAGGAAATTCAGCATATAATGTTGAATTTTATTATTAAAGCTATTATTCAAATTTAGATAGGTTTATTCTTAATCAAACTAAAATAATTTATGAAAAAGTAGAACTATTCAGATTATTAAGCAGGAATATTTAGGTTATGTATAGAAATATGGTATAGACAAGTAGACAACTTAACCATTTAATTCTTTTGAAAGGAGGGCCAGTGGTAGAAGAAAACATTAATGCTCTAGTAGAAGGTATATCAAAGGAGGAAACTATTTTGAAAAAGAACATCTTAATGTTAATTTTAGTCATGGCATTACTTATGAGTGGTAGCGCAGTTAGTTTTGCGAAAACTGGTGGTACAATTAGAATTGGTATAGGTTCAGATGCAACTAGTTTAGACCCAAGATATGTTACATCAACAGCTGGTATGTACATTTCTAGTCAGATTTTCGATGGATTAATTGAGCTGAATAAAGATATTCAGTTTGAGCCAGGTTTAGCTACTTATGAAAATCCAGAACCAACCCTTTATGTTTTCCATTTAGAAGAAGGAGTTAAATACCATGATGGTCATGAATTAACTGCTGAGGATGTTAAATATACTTTTGAATCTGTTTTAAACCCAGAGAATGCTAGTCCTAAGTCTGGAAATTATAAGCAGATTGTTGGTGCTGAAGAATTCATTAGTGGTGAAGCTGATGAAGTTGTAGGAATCAAAATCATTGATGACTATACAGTTTCTTTTGAGCTTAAGGAACCTTTTGCACCTTTCTTAGTAAATATGAACTTAGGTATCGTTCCAAAGCATATTGCTGAGAAAGCTGGTAAAGATTTTGCGGATAATCCAGTGGGTACTGGTCCATTCAAGTTTGTAAGTCGGATTATTGAACAAGAAACTGTTTTAGAAGCTAATGATGAATATTTTGAGGGACGTCCAAACATTGATAAAGTTGTTTACCGTCCACTTCCAGAGAGTGCAGTAGGTGTTATTGAACTTGAAACTGGTAACATTGATGTATTGATGTCCATTACAGAAGATGATCTTGTAAATATTGAAAATAATTCTGATTTAGTTTTAGCTTCAGCTTCTGGTACAAACTATCAATACATTGGTTTCAATGTTACTAATGAACCTGTAGATAACAAATACTTAAGAAAAGCGATTGCATATGCATTGGATAAACAAGCAATTACTGATTATTTTGAAGGTGTACGTACTTATGTTCCGCTACCAGGTGGACATTATCTTGCAAAAGAAATGGCTAAATCCAGTGCTATTAATAAATATGAATATAGTCTTAACAATGCAAAAGCAATGCTATCCAAAGCAGGTCTTGCAGGTGGCGCAGATGTAGTTATTAAGACTAGTAGTGGTCGTAAGGAATTAGCTGAAATCATGAAAGAGATGCTTGCAGAAGCAAATATTAATGCTGAGATTGAACTTCTTGAGTGGGGTACATTCTATAAGGATGTTAAAGAAGGTCAAGCTCAAATTTATCTCTTAGGCTGGTATGGTATTATTGATCCAGACGGATATTGGTTCTTCCATTCCGAAATGACTCCTCCAAAAGGTGGAGCAAATCGGATGTATTATTCCAACCCAAAAGTAGATACCTTGATCGAAAAGGGTCGGGCATCTTTAGATCCAAAGATGAGAGAGATCTATACAAAGGAAACTTATAAGTTGCTTACTGATGATGTTCCAATGATCTTCTTATATTCTAAACCTGATCTAGCAGCATACAGAAAAGGTATTGTAGGTTTCGAACCTGCACCATATCCAGTAACTATTTTAGCTAATCTGAAAGATGTTTATTTCGAAGATTAAGTTTAAAGAGTTTGGGAGGGGGAGAATATCTCCCCCTACTTCTTTTTGGAAAGGAAAAGGTGATGGGATGTGACAAATTATATTATTAAAAGACTTTTACAAATGATTCCAGTTGTTATTGGGGTTTCATTAATTGTCTTTTCCTTAATGCATTTAACACCAGGTGATCCAGTACAAATTATGTTAGGAGAATATGCTCAACAATCTGAGATAGATCAAGTAAGAGATGTTTTGGGTTTAAATGATCCTATATATGTGCAATATTTTCGTTTCATAGGTGGAGCAATCCATGGAGATTTTGGAGATTCACTTTATTTTCGTAAACCAGTTATGGAGTTAATAAGTGCACGGCTAGGATATACGTTAACATTGAGCGTAGTAGGGATGATTATCTCTTATTTAATAGCTTTTCCTGTAGGAATAATCTCGGCAGTTAAGCAGAATACCTGGGTTGATGATCTAGGCATGGTTGGTGCGCTATTAGGTGTATCTATGCCAAACTTTTGGTTAGGTATGATGTTGATTTTATTATTTTCTTTAAAGCTAGGCTGGCTTCCAGCAAGTGGTGTGGGAACTTGGAAACATCTTATATTACCAGCTGTAACTGTGGGTACATCTGGAGCAGCGTTAACAACTCGATTGGTTCGTTCTAGCATGTTGGAAGTGATCAGAAAAGATTTCGTTCGAACTGCTAGGGCCAAAGGTTTGTCTGAAAAAGTTGTTATCTATAAACATGCTTTAAGAAATGCACTCATTCCAGTTATAACTATCATTGGTCTCCGTTTAGGATTTATTTTAGGAGGAGCAGTTATTACAGAAACCATTTTTGGTCGTCCGGGGGTTGGACGATTGATGGTTGATTCCATCTTTAGAAGAGATTATCTAGTGGTTCAGGGAGTAACTTTAATTATTGCATTCTCTATTCTGATGGCAAACTTGGTAATTGACTTAACATATTCTTTTATAGACCCAAGAATACGCTATGATTAATTTTGAATAAAGGAGGATGGACTATGGCAGAAAAGATAAAATCACAAAATCAATGGGCCATCGTTTGGCGGAGATTGAAAAAGAACCGTCGAGCTATGGTAGGTTTATTTATCATCATTGCAGTTGTTCTATTGGCTCTCTTAGCACCATATATTAGTCCATATAAACCAACCAAAATAAGCCTTAGAAATAAATTAGATGCTCCAAGTAAAGCTCACTGGTTTGGTACAGATAAACTAGGTAGAGATATTTTGAGTAGAATGATTTATGGTAGCAGAATTTCTTTATTGGTAGGATTAGTAGCAGTAGGAATCTCTGGAACTATTGGTGTCCTAATTGGATCTATTGCTGGATATTATGGCAAATGGATTGATAACTTATTGATGAGAATAGTGGATATTCTTTTGGCGTTTCCAAGTATTCTTTTAGCAATTGCATTAGTTGCAGTTTTGGGGCCTAGTTTGTTTAATGTAATATTAGCCATTTCATTGGTATCATGGGTAGGTTATGCGCGGATGGTTCGTGGAGAATTTTTATCATTAAAACAACAGGAATTTGTTGAAGGTGCAAGGTCTTTGGGTGCTCCTGATATGAAAATAATTTTTAGACATATTTTGCCAAATGCGATATCTCCAGTAATAGTATTGGCTACTTTAGGTATGGCAGGTGCAATTATTTCCGAATCCTCATTAAGCTTTTTAGGCCTTGGAGTTCAACCTCCAACACCTTCCTGGGGAGGAATGTTAAGTGAAGGTAGAACAGTAATCCGTCAAGCATGGTGGGTACCTACTTTTCCAGGGATAGCAATTATGTTTACAGTGTTGGCTTTTAATCTCTTGGGTGATGGGCTAAGAGACGCTTTAGACCCAAAACTTAAGGATTAATGGAAGGGGGATGAGGATGGAACTGATCATTTTTGATATGGGTGGTGTAGTATGTGAGAACACTGCTGTTTTCCCATATATTCTGGATTTTTTACAGATAGATAAAAAAAAGTTTTACGAGATTGTGGATAACAATGTTCAGCGATTACAGATTGGTGAGATATCTTCACAAAATTTTTGGGGAGAGTTTTCTAATAAATCAGAGAAGGATGTAAATGAAGATTTATGGAAAAAGTTTTTCCAGCCTGAGCGAAATGACAGGACCATGGAAATCATCACTAATTTAAAGAAAAAGTTTCGAGTGATTGCAGGGACGAATACTATAGATTCTCACTTTGAGGTACATAATTCTCGTAAAGATTATGATATTTTTGATAAAGTATATGCTTCACACATAATCGGTTTTGCAAAACCTGATCCCGATTTTTATAAATGGATTTTAAAAAATGAGAATTGTGAGCCTGAAAAAAGTGTTTTTATTGATGACAACCTAGATAATATAGCTGTTGCGAAAGAATTAGGAATTAATGCTATTCATTTTAAAGATGCTGAAAATTTAAGAAACGATTTGGAACAACTCAATCTTTTATAATATAACAATGACTCAAAGATTAGCTTTAATGATGCTGAATCTGTGGGTCATTGTTATATTATCTATATTTCTCTTACTTCTTTTTTCATGATAAAATTAATAATTATAACAATCATGCCTATCCCAGCAAACATAAAGATATAATTTGGTAAAATAAGATCTGCAATTATACCAGTGAGTCCGATAGAAACAGGGACTAGCCCTTGAGATAGTGTACCGAGTAAAGCAAAAATCCTTCCCCGGATTTCATCAGGAATCATACGCTGGAAAATTACAAAAATGGGTATATTGACAAACGCATTAAATATACCAGCGATAATAAATAAAATGATCACAGAAAGCATTGAAAAATCGACTCCTATTGCAGTAATCACTTTTGGTAATATGATAATTCCAACTGCAGAAAAAAATAATGTTTGTATAGATAAAGAAACTGTGAAAATTTTAAAAGCTTTTTTAAATTCAGGTAACATGGTTAGAATAAGTCCTCCAAGAGCGGCACCAATTGGCCAGGCTGCTTCAATGAGCCCAAATTCCATCACTGATACGCCAAGAGCATTTCGTGCAATTAGAGGCATTGCAACCGTGCCACAACCAGCATAAAGAAAATTAGCAAATGGACAGGCAAACATCAGATGGAATAGAGCTTTTTTTTTATAAATAAAGGACACGCCTTCTTTAATATCTGCAAAAAATGTGATCTTTTTATCTTTATTTGTGTTTCGTTGTGGTGGAAATTTTATAAAGACTTCAGAGAGAGCAGAGATCAAAAATGAGATTCCATTGATCATGAATACGCCAGAAATATCATAGAGACCTATTAAGATTCCTCCTAATGCCGGGCCAGCCATTCCAGTAACATTCATGCTCAAGTGTTCTAGTGAGTTCGCCTGGGTCAGGTGTTCATCTTTAACGAGGTTAGGAATACTTGCACCAATAGCAGGGTTAAAGAGAGAATTACAGATTCCTAGTAAAACAGTTCCAACAGCAAAGCCTGAACCTTTCATCTCAAGAATATACCAGACAAGTCCAATATAGTGTATCCTACTTCCTAGCCGAGAGACTAGACCACCTAAAAAGAGGAGTAGAAAGTTCTGATTTTAAAGATGGATTCTTTTTTTTGAATGTTCATAGTTTCTTGCATGACTATTAATGAGAGATGTAGATTTAGTTGCCGAAAAAAGAGTATTTTTCTTGACGATTATATGGAGATTATTATAAAATGGAATTGCCTAACTATGAAAGGAGACGAATCGAATATGCAAAAGGGAAGCAATATTGGTAAAAATGTTTTAATCACTGGAGCATCATCTGGGATTGGAGCAACGATTGCATTAATGCTATCAAAAAAGGGGTTTGAAGTTTGGGGAACCACTCGTAATCTTTCAAAAGTTCAGAATTTATCGAAAGAGCTTCAGAAGAATGTTCATTTCATTCAGATGGATGTGACAGATGATGAATCTGTTAGGAAAGGGGTAGAAGAATTTTTTAAAGAAGCAGGAAAAATTGATATTTTGATTAACAATGCTGGTTATGGAGTTTACGGTTCAGCAGAAGAATTTCCTGTTGAGGATGCTAAAAGAATCTTTGATGCCAATTATTTTGGAGCATTACGAGTAATTCAGGCAGTACTTCCTACAATGCGTAAACAAAGAGAAGGTTTAATTATAAACATTACTTCACTCGCAGGAGTTTTTGTGATTCCTTTTCAAATTCATTATTCAGCAAGTAAATTTGCTCTGGAAGCTTTAACTGAAGGTTTACGTCAGGAACTACGACCTTTTGGTATAAAGGTTGTCGCTATCCAACCTGGAGATATAAAAACAAATTTTAATGATGTGACTGAGTTTGCGGTATTAGATGAATCACCTTACAAAAAATGGTCAGATCCATGTTGGAAAGTGATTGATGAGAATATGCAAAAAGCTCCTGGCCCTACTGTTATAGCGAATAAAGTCTGGCATGTGATAAATAAAAAAAATCCCCGAACACGTTATCCTGCTGGGGACTTTCTATCTACTAAGTTTCCTTTAGTTCAAAGAATTGTTTCCGATAGAGTGAAAGAAAAGATGACACGCATCTTTTATGGAATAGATAAATAGTAAAAGCATATGCAAATAAGCATATGCTTTTTAGATTAATCCAACTTTTCTACCTACCTCAGTAAAGACCTCGATTGCTCGGTCGATCTGTTCTTCAGTAAGAGTTGCAATCAGACTTGTTCTAATCATAGTTTCATCAGCTGGAACTGCTGGTGCTACTACTGGATTAACATATACACCAGCTTCGAAAAGTAGTTTACATACATAGAAAGTTTTCTCCATATCTCCTACAAAGATAGGTATTACCGGGGTAATACCATCTTTCACAGTAAAACCTTTACTTTTCAAACCAGCACGGAAACGATCAGATATCTTTAGTAGATGTTCACGGCGTTCTGGTTCTGTTTCAATTATTTCTAAAGCTTTTAATGCAGCAGCAGTGGATGCAGGTGGTATGCTAGCTGTAAAAATTAATGGTCTAGAAAAGTGTTTGATATAATGAGAGGCTAATTCTGAGCCAACGAAAAATCCTCCCATAGATGCAAATGATTTGCTGAACGTACCTACAATCATATCTACTTCATCTTCTAATCCAAAGTGTTCTACAGTTCCTCGACCATTTTTCCCGAATACACCAATTCCATGAGCGTCATCGACAAGAATTCTAGCATTATATTTTTTAGCCAAGCGGACAATCTTAGGAAGATTAGCAATATCTCCCTCCATACTAAATACTCCATCAGTAATGATAAGTTTAGGCTTTTCGTTTCCAAGTCTACTCAAATGTTTTTCGAGATCTTCCATATCATTGTGATTATATTTTAGTAGTTTGGCAAAGGAAAGGCGACAACCATCATAAATACTTGCATGATTAGCTCGATCACAGAGAATATATTCTCCTTTTGTAGCAATTGCGGAAATGATTCCAAGATTAGCTAAAAATCCTGCAGAGAAGAGCAAAGCGCTTTCTTTTTTCATAAATCTAGCCAATTCATTTTCCAATTTAATATGTAGGTCGAGAGTACCGTTTAAAAAACGAGAGCCAGAGCATCCAGTTCCATATTTTTCTGTAGCTTCAATGGTAACTTGTTTAACTCTTGGATCACTGGTGAGCCCTAGATAATTATTAGAACCGATCATTAATACATTAGACTTATTACTCATAGTTACTTCAGTATCTTGACTTGATTGTAATTCATGAAAATACGGATAAAGTCCTGCTGCCATCATTTTTTTTGCTTCAGTAAATTCACTACACTTTTGAAATAAATCCATTATTTACACCTCTCTAAAATGGAAATAAATATTGCAATATCTATACTTAATTCTCCACTAACGGTAATTTTCCTTTGTTGTAAAAAAAAATTTAATAAAAGAAGGAATCTTCAGTAAGAAAGAGAAGTAGTATAATACAAAAACAAAACACTGTTTTGCATTGTGAAACAATAAAGGAGGATTCTATTGTGCTTTCAAAAATTGATACTTTAAAGAGAATCGAAGAATCAGGAATCGTGGCAGTGGTTAGAGCTGAAACTCCTGAACAGGCTATTAAAATTGCGGAAGCTGTAAAAGCAGGCGGGGTTGAAGCGATTGAAATTACGATGACAGTGCCTGGTGCTCTTGATGTAATTAAAGAGCTGGCACAAACTTACAAAAATAATGAGATTTTAATCGGTGCAGGATCAGTACTTGATGCTGAGACTGCTCGCACATGCTTATTGGCTGGAGCTGAATATATAGTTGCTCCATCTTTGGATGAGGAAACTATTAAATTATGTAAAAGGTATCAGAAAGTAGTTATGCCTGGTGCGATGAGTGTAACAGAAGTTGTACGTGCAATGGAATATGGCGCAGATGTAGTAAAAATCTTTCCTGCTACTCTTTTTGGACCAAAAATTATTAAAGCTATTAAGGGACCATTACCTCAAGCTCCACTAATGCCTACTGGTGGTGTTAGTGTCGATAATGTTGCTGAATGGATTAAAGCTGGAAGTTTTGCTGTAGGAGTAGGTAGTGCATTGACCAAAGGTGCTAAAACAGGTGATTATGACCAAATAACTAAAACAGCTAAAGAATTTATTAAACGGATAAAAGCTGCAAGAGAAGAATTATAAAATCTTATTACAATGAGAGGATGATAACTATGGCAAAGAAAGTAGTAACTTTTGGAGAAATTATGTTAAGACTTACACCTCCTGATTATAATCGCATTGTGCAAGCTGATACTTTTAATGTAATTTATGGTGGTGGCGAAGCGAATGTAAGTGTTTCGTTAGCTAACTATGGTCTTGAATCTCATTTTGTAACAAGACTTCCTGAAAACCCAGTAGGACAAGCTGCGCTGAATTCACTTAGACGTTATGGGGTTAAGACTGATTCGATTATTCGTGGAGGAAGTCGCCTTGGTATTTATTATTGTGAAAATGGTGCAAGCCAACGTTCTTCTAATGTAATTTATGACCGTGCACATTCTGCGATTGCTGAAGGGAAATTAGGAGAATTTCCATGGGATGAAATTTATAAAGATGTAGATTGGTTCCATTTTACTGGTATTACTCCTGCATTGAGTGAAAGTATGTCAGAAGTAACTTTAGAAGCTGTAAAAGCTGCTAAAAAACATGGAGTTAAAGTTAGCTGTGATTTAAATTATCGTGCAAAATTATGGAGCAAAGAGCGTGCTGGCGTAGTAATGAGTGAGCTCATGGAATATGTAGATGTTGTTATTGCTAATGAAGAAGATGCTGAGATGGTATTTGGTATTAAAAGTGGGTCTGATATTGTTGGTGGAAAATTAAATGTAGATGGATTTAAAGATGTAGCTCAACAGTTGATGGATCGTTTTGATTTGGAGATGGTAGGTAGTCATCTTCGTGAAAGTATAACTGCTTCTGAAAATGGCTGGTTAGTAGTATTATATGATGGAAAAGAGTTTGTAAAGTCAACTAAGTATGACGTTCATATTGTTGATAGAGTTGGTGGAGGAGATTCATTTGCTGGTGGATTGATTTATTCACTATTATCTGGTAAGGACTTACAGGCTTGTGCTGAATTTGGTGCTGCGGCGTCATGTTTGAAGCAAACTATTCCTGGAGATTATAATCATGTTACTGTTAAAGAAGTAGAGTCTTTGGCTGGAGGAAATGCTTCAGGAAGAGTTAAGCGGTAGATATTTCAATTTTCATTAAACATGAAAAGGGGAAAGTCGGAGGACTTTCCCTTCATTTTAATTGTTTTTTTCTATATTATGTTTTATAATGTAGATTAGGTAATGTGTTTTGCCGAATTTCAATAGAGAGGGAGATGAGGATGAAAAATGGACATAAATCCACGCAGGTGGTTCAATCTCTTGATAGAGCTTTAAATCTTTTAGAAAAATTGGTTGAAGCAGAAGAACCTGTAGGTGTTACAGAGTTAAGCCAGAGTTTGAGTTTACATAAAAGTACAGTTCATAGGTTGCTCTCTACTTTGTGTTATCGAGGATATGTGGAACAGGATGTTAAAAGTAATAATTATACTGTTGGTCTTAAGTTATTTGAAATTGGAAGTTCAGTGCTTCATAAGATGGATTTGCGTAGTAAGGTAAAACCATATTTAGAAGAGTTGATGCGTGAGACGAAAGAAACGATTCATCTTGGGATTTTAGATGATTATGAAGTGGTTTACATTGATAAGGTAGAAAGTTCAGAAGTGATTCGGATGTATTCTAAGATCGGTAGACGGGTGCCAACTCATTGTACCAGTCTTGGAAAGATATTGCTTGCTTATTCTCCTGAGGAAGTAACAGATCAAATGATTGAACAAAAGGAATTAACTTATTATACAGAAACTACGATTACTGATCCTGTAGAATTAAAAAAACATTTGGAGATGGTTAAAGAGCAGGGGTATAGTATTGATGATGAAGAACAGGAGAGAGATATTAGATGTATTGCCGGGCCAGTCTTCGATTATGATGGCAAAATTATGGCGGCTTTTAGTATTTCTGGTCCAGTAACTCGAATGACAGAAGAGAGAGTTCAGAAATTATCACAATTGGTAGTTGATTATTCAGGGAGGATTTCGGCTTCATTTGGATATAAAAAATAGGGAAAAAATAAGAAAACGACTTTTGCGAGTAAGTTTGAGCGCGTGTTTGAAGGTGGTACATACTTAAAAAACGCTCCTTCAAAAAGTCAGCTCTGCGATAAGTTTTATTTACTCATGAAGAGATTGTGTTAGGAGTAGGTTAATCCTTGTAGCGTATGTAAATGGTTTCGAGCTGGCTTAAGGCGTCGCTTATTTTTAAGTATGTACCACCTTCAAACACGGTGTCAAATTTATCACGAAAGTTTATATATTTTTTTGAGGGGAAAAGCATAAAGACTCATTTTGCATGAAATATGTTTTCTTTCTTTTAGACTGAAAAAACGAAGCAATACGAACGGAAAACATCAAATTTTATACATGCGATTATAATATAATCGAAATTTTCATAAAATTAATTATTATCGAAAAAAGTTTTAATAACAAGAAGGGATTTTTCATGTTATATAGAATATAATTATTAAAGCTGGTATGACCAGCATACCAACATGCGAAAAAATATATTTTTTTAAACACATTTCGAAACATGGTTTCATATTACGAAACACAATTAGTTAAAAGACAGAGGTGAAGCTTGATGAAAATAAAAAATTTAGAATTATTTAAGGTTCCTCCACGCTGGCTATTTTTAAAAATAACCACTGATGAAGGAATAGTAGGTTGGGGTGAGCCGGTAGTAGAAGGACGAGCAGATACAGTTGAGGCTGCTGTTAAAGAGTTAAGTGAATACTTAATCGGTAAAAATCCACTACATATCGAGGATCATTGGCAAACATTATATAGAGGTGGCTTTTATAGAGGTGGACCTATATTAATGAGTGCTATAGCAGGGATCGATCAAGCTTTATGGGATATTAAGGGTAAATATTACAATGCACCGATTTATGATTTATTAGGTGGAAAGGCAAGAGATAAAGTGATGGTTTATTCATGGATTGGTGGCGACCGCCCTGAGAATGTAGCTGAAGAGGCAAGAAGAAGAAAGGACTTAGGATTCAAAGCAGTCAAAATGAATGCTTCAGAAGAGATGCATTTTATCGATAGTAATGAGAAAGTTACTGAAGTTCTAAAGCGAGTAGCCATCATAAGAGAGATGGTTGGTGAAGATTTTGGGATTGCACTTGATTTTCACGGGCGAATCCATAAACCAATGGCAAAAGTTCTCTTAAAGGAATTAGAACCATATAGACTTATGTTTGTTGAAGAACCTGTTCTTTCTGAAAATTATGAAGCGTTGGCAAATTTACCGCAAAATATTCCGATTGCTTTAGGAGAGAGATTGTTCTCACGCTGGGATTTTAAACATGTGTTAGCTCAAGGATGTGTGGATATAATTCAACCTGACTTATCTCATGCCGGGGGTATTACAGAAGTTCGAAAGATAGCAGCTATGGCTGAAGCTTACGATGTAGCAGTAGCTCCTCATTGTCCGTTAGGGCCAATAAGTTTAGCAGCTTGCTTACAATTGGATGGATGTACGCCAAATGTATTTATTCAAGAACAAAGTCTGGGAATTCATTATAATCAGAGTAATGATCTTTTGGATTATCTAAAGAATCCAGAAGTCTTTAAATACGAAAATGGTTATGTTAACATCCCTCAAGGCCCAGGATTGGGGATTGAAGTAAATGAAGAAAAGGTTCGCAATATGGCTGAAATAGGTCATACATGGAAGAACCCGATCTGGAGAAATGCAGATGGTACAATAGCAGAGTGGTAAAATTTTTGTTGGTTTATAACCCAATGGGTTATTATAAACACCTAATTCAGGAGGTGGTTTATAGAAAAATCATGTTTCATCTTCATTACAAGCAATGCACAACATTAAAAATTTGAGGAGGACGAAAGATGAAATTTAAAAGTTTTGTAACAATTTTATTAGCTTTAGTTTTGGTTTTTAGTATGAGTTTAATGGGTATGGCTAAGGCAAAGTACAAAATTAATGTAGGTATCGGTTTGAATGATAAATCTGCTCAATATATGTCCCTTGAATATTTTAAAGAATTAGTTGAAAAGAATTCTAATGGTGAAATCTCAATTTCTATATATCACTCCAGTCAATTGGGTGATGACCGTGAAATGATGGAAGCATTACAATTAGGTGTTCAACAGATGACTTGTCCATCTACTGCTCCAATTGCTCCATTTATCTCTGGTTTTAAAGTATTTGACTTACCATTCTTGTTCCCAACAAATGAGGCTGCTGATTATGTATTAGATGGTTCTATTGGACAATCTTTATTAGATCAAATGTCTGAAATTGGTTTAATAGGTTTGGCTTACTGGGAAAATGGATATCGTCAGTTAACTAACAGCAAGCATTCAGTTGTAACTCCTGCAGATGTAAAAGGTTTAAAAGTTAGAACTATGGAAAACCCAATGCACTTAGCTGCTTGGAAAGCTATGGGCGCTAACCCTACTCCAATGGCATTTGGTGAATTATTCTCAGCTATGCAGCAAGGTGTTGTTGATGGTCAAGAGAATCCATGGGGAACTATCTACCTGCAAAACTTCTTTGAAGTACAGCAATATACAACTGACACTGGTCATGTTTATTCTCCATTTGTTTTGATGATCTCCAAGAAATTCTGGGATAAGCTTCCTGAAGATCTTCAAAAAGTAGTTAAAGATGCTGCTGTTAAAGGTACAGCTCATAACCGTGAAATCAACAGAAAGATGAATGCTGAGTATTTAGAAGAATTGAAGACTAAGATGACTGTTACTATCTTGACTACTGAGCAAAAAGCTGCATTCCAAAAAGCTGTTATGCCTGTTTATGATCAATTCAAGAACGAAATCGGTGCTGACTTAGTAGACGATGTTCTCAAGCAAGTTCAAGAATTCATGAGCAAGAACTAATTTGTAATATAACATGTGGAGGGCATAAACCCTCTACATGGATCTTCTTAAGTAAGGGGAGTGAAAAATGAAAGGTTTCATCAGGACGGCGGGATTGGCCTATAAAGCAATTATTTTGATTTTGATTGTTGTGATGTTTTTAATCGTTGGAATGAATGTATTTAGTCGATATGTATTAAATAGTTCGTTAGGTTGGGCAGATGAATTATCCCGTTTTATTTTTATATGGATATCTTTCTTAGGAGCAGTTCTAGCCTATGTAGATAATGAACATATCGGTTTAGATTTTATTGTAGAAAAAATGCCATCACAAAAGATTAAACTTATCTTTAGATTGATAGGTGATTTAGGAATTTTGATTGTCGTTTCTTTTTTAACTTACTATGGATGGTATGTAGCAACTTCAGCGACTAATGTTTCTCCGGCTTTATATATACCAATGAAAACTATCTATATGATTGTTCCAATCAGTGCAGCTTTAATGGTTTTAATAAATATTAGTAAAATTAGCGAACATGTGCAAGAATTAATAAGTGAATTAAAGTAAAGGTTGAGGGGTGAATATCAATGCTCTGGCTTTTTTTAGGAACATTATTTTTGTTTGTTTTACTCGGTATTCCTGTAGCTTTTAGTTTGGGTTTATCAAATCTGGCGATTATGTCAGCAATGGATATGCCTTTTATGGTATTAGCACAGAAAATGGTTTCAGGTATGAATAGTTTTCCGTTATTGGCAATCCCATTTTTTATGTTTGTAGGCGAGATCATGAATAGAGGAGGAATTGCCAAGAGATTAGTAAATTTCGCTGATGCACTAGTTGGGTATATTACTGGAGGATTAGGTCATGTTAATATCCTTGCTAGTATGTTCTTTGGTGGAATATCTGGTTCCGCTATCGCTGATACTGCAGCAATTGGTGGTTTATTAGTTCCACCAATGATTGAACAAAAATTTCCTGCTGATTATTCTGCTGCTATTACTGCTTCATCTGCCGTAATTGGAATTATTATTCCTCCTAGTATACCATTTATTTTATATGGTATTATAACAAATACCTCGATTGCACGTTTGTTCTTAGGTGGTATTATTCCAGGTATTATGGTCGGTGTAGCGTTAATGATCACAACCTATTTTACAAGTAAAAAACATGGATATGGTATTCTTGATGGTGTAGAAAAGCAAAAATTTAGTATAAAAAGAGTTTGGCAAACTTTCAAAAGTGCTTGGCTTGCATTAGTTATTCCATTTATCGTTGTTGGTGGTATTCTTGGCGGAGTATTTACTGCGACTGAGGCAGGAGTTATAGCCGCGTTAGTATCATTAATTTTAGGCTTAGTTGTGTATAAAGAGGTAAAAATTAAAGATCTCCCGCAAATTATGTTAAATACTGCAAGGACTACTGCAATAGTATTATTCTTATGTGGTATGGCTATGGTTACAGCGTGGTTGTTAACTATTGCTCGGGTGCCTTTCGAATTAGCTGATTTATTAACATCTATTACCACATCTCCATTGGGAGTCTTATTGCTTGCTAATGTATTACTATTTTTGGTTGGATTTGTTATGGACTTAACTCCTGCTATGCTGATTCTTGCTCCAATTCTTTTACCTGTTGTACAATCGGTAGGAATTGATCCAGTATATTTTGGAGTTTTGATGTCTATTAACTTAGGGATAGGCTTGATTACTCCGCCAGTAGGTACAGTTTTATATGTTGCTTGCGGTGTTGCAGATATAAAGATGGAACAATTAGTTAAATCAATTATTCCCTTCCTATTAACTTTATTAGTAGTTTTAGCGTTGTTAATTATGTTCCCACAACTAGTATTGTTCATTCCTAATTTATTAGGTTAGAGAAGCAGATGGAAGGATGAGTTCGGTGTTTGAAAAATTAAAGAAACCTCTAATTTATGAAAAAATTATGGAACAAATTAAAGAAAGTGTTTTGAAAGGAGAGTTAAAACCTGGTGATCGTCTACCTTCCGAACGTAAAATGACAGAGATGTTTGGTACTAGTAGAATGTCATTACGTGAAGCTTTGAAATCCTTATCTGTTTTAGGATTAATTGAGTCAAATCCAGGAGAAGGTTATTATATCTCACAAAGCTACGATCGAGGTTTGAGCTCTTTAAATTTGATGTCTTTTTATTTAGAAGATGTCAGATTTAGCGTATTGGAAACAAGACTAATCATAGAACCAGAAGCAATTAAATTAGCAGTAGAGAGGATAACACCAGAACAATTAATAGAATTAGAAAAATGCGTAGAAGAGATGCTTCAACGTCTTGAAGAGAGTAAACCATATTTAGAGCCTGATGAGAAATTTCATATCATAATTTTTGAGGCTACTCAAAATGTAGTTTTAATTAATATGATTAAAACATTGGGTCAGATTATTGTTGAAATTCCTAAAGGGAAAGAAAGTTCTGCAAAAGATCATAAAGATATTTTAGAAGCTGTTAAAGTTAAGGATAAAGAATTGGCAGCTGAGCTGATGATTAAACATCTTTGTTCTACCAGACAAAATTTATTAAATGAAATTCACAATAAAGTTATTTCTGAAAAACAAGCTTTTGAGAAATAGAGGGATTATCATGAAAAATAATTTAAAGGAAAAAATGGTTGCAGGAAATTCTGTTTTAGGAACGTTTATGAAATTAGCAGATCCTGCTGTTGTTGAGATATTTGGATTGGCTGGTTTTGATTATGTCATTTTAGATATTGAACATGGTCCAAATTCTTTTGAAACTTGCCAAAATTTGATCAGAGCGGCAGAGTTAAGAGGAGTTGCTCCTATTATCCGTATTTATGCTAATGAAGAAGGTCTTGTTCAAAGAGCATTGGATATGGGAGCGGCAGGTGTTCAGGTTCCCCAGATAAACACAAAAGAAGAAGCTTTAAAGTTAGTCAAATCTGCTAAATTTACTCCTGTAGGAGAGCGTGGATTATGTAGATATGTTCGAGCAGCAGATTATTCATCTAGAGATAAGAAGGATTATTTTGCTAGTGCTAATGAAGAAACAATGGTAATTGGACACATAGAAGGTATGGAAGGGATAAGAAATCTTGATGAGATTCTTACCACTGGCTTGGATGTACTTTTTATTGGCCCATATGATTTATCAAGTTCCCTTGGCTTGCCAGGTCAGGTAGATCATCCGCTAGTTGTAGAAAAGATTAAAGAAGTTTGTGAAAAGGCAGCAAAAGCAAATGTTTTGATCGGAACATTTGCTGATAATGTTGATAAAGCACATTTTTATAGAGATCTTGGAGTGAAATATATAAGTATTTCTGTGGATGTGGGTATCATTACCGATGCAGCAAGAAAAATTGTGAAAGATTATTTAGCTTAAAATTTGGACTGAAAAGCAATCACATTTGAACTTTGAGTGATTGCTTGTTTTCATATTACTCATTTTACTGAAGAGGTGTTATATATGTTAAGAAGTCAAAGAATCAGAGAAATTGGCCCTGAAATTGATGCATTACGGATGGGAATGGATTGGAGAATTGAAGATTTAGATAAAAAACAGATTATGATCGGGAGCACCTATGGATATGGACATCCAGGTAGTTTTCACTTAAATAGATTAGTAAAGGTTGCTGTAGAGACAGTGGATGGAAATGATGGTAAAGGAGCCCCTGTAACAGTCTCTGACATCTGTGATGGAATTGCTCAAGGCCATGATGGGATGAACTATTCTTTAGTTTCCCGGGAAATGATTGCGAATATGGTCGAAATTCAGGCTCTTGCAGCACCATATGATGGTATGTTATTGATATCTTCATGTGATAAATCTGTTCCAGCTCATTTGATGTCTGCTGCGAGAATTAATTTACCAGTGATTCATATTCCAGGTGGTGCAATGGCTCCAGGCCCAAATGGACTCACTTTGGAAGAAGTTGGAACATACAGCGTGAAGCTTCAGCGTGGAGAAATTAGTGAAGAAGAATTTAAGTATTTTCAACAGAATGCATGTCCAACTTGTGGTGCTTGCCAGTTTATGGGGACAGCATCAACTATGCAGGTAATTGCTGAAACATTAGGTTTAGCTTTACCAGGCTCAGCTTTAATTCCAGCGAATAGCTCGATATTGGAAGAAATGGCAGAAGTTTCAACAGAATATCTTTTAAAGTTAATCGATTTAGGAATTACACCAGAAGATATTCTAACTCCAAAAGCTTTTGAAAATGCTATCATGGTTCATGCAGCCATTGGAGGTTCTAGCAATGCCTTATTACACATTCCAGCAATTGCACATGAATTGGGAATAGAGATTGATGCAGACAAGTTTGATGAAATCCATCGTAAGATTCCCTTTCTTGCAAATGTAAAACCAAGTGGACAGTATTTTACTCAATATTTCTGGTATGCTGGTGGTGTGCCTAAGATTATGAATGAGATTAAAGAGTTTTTACATCTCGATGTCATGACTGTAACTGGGAAAACTTTAGGCGAAAATTTAGCTAATTTAGGTGAATTTGGTTATTTGAAGAATATGGATAAAAAACCAGAAGGTATGCCTGCAGCTGAAAAAGTAATTTTACAAAAAGAAAATCCTATTCAATCAGCTGGAGCAATTGCTATCTTAAAAGGTAACTTAGCTCCTTTGGGAGCTGTAGTAAAACATTCTGCTGTTGATCCTTCTATGTGGAATTTTGTAGGAAAGGCAAAAGTTTTTGATAGTGAAGAAGAAGGTTTAGATGCGGTTATTACTAAAAAAATTAAACCAGGTGATGTGATTATTATTCGTTATGAAGGGCCAAAAGGATCAGGGATGCCAGAACTGTTTTATACAACTGAAGCCATAGCTTCTGATCCTGAGCTTATGAAATCTACCGCGTTAATTACTGATGGACGTTTTTCTGGCGCTACAAGAGGCCCAGCGATTGGTCATATTTCTCCGGAAGCAGTTGAAGGTGGCCCAATAGCATTAGTTGAAGACGGAGATTTGATAGAAATAAATATTGATAACCGTTCCATAAATATTGTTGGAATTGCTGGAGAAGAGAAATCATTAAAAGAAATTGAGATAATTTTAGAAGAACGCCGTAGAAATTGGAAAAAACCTGAACACAGATTTAATAGAGGAACTTTAGGCATTTATACTCGATTTGCAGCATCTGCAATTGACGGTGCATATATAAAGTTACCAGAATGATGGAAATGAATTTTTAAAATTGGAGGTACTATAATGGTAGTAAATGTAAAAATTCCATCCGCGTATAATAGAGGAGAAGGAGTATTACAAGGTATCGGTCAGTTTAGTAGAGATATAGCAGAAAAAGTATTAGTTATCGGAGGTAAGAAAGCTTTAAATGCTGTAAAAGAACAGCTCTTAAAAATTTTAAATGAAGCAGGAATAGAAGTTGTTGGAGTTGAATGGTATGGTGGTGAAACTACCTGGGAAAACATCAAGAATATTAGCAAAATCGCCAAAGAAAAAGGTGCTGAGTTATTGATCACAGTAGGTGGTGGAAAAGCTTTAGATACAGGAAAAGCTGCAGCTTATATGAGTGAAATTCCTTGTATTACTGTTCCGACAATCGCTGCTACTTGTGCTGCATATACACCTCTTTCCATAATTCACAATGATATGGGAGTTTATGTTGAGAATACGCCAAACTCCGCTTGCCCAACTAGTATATTTGTTGATACTAGTATAATTGTAAATGCACCTACAAAATGGTTTTATGCAGGTATGGGTGACACATTAGCAAAATGGTATGAACTAAGAGCGACTACTAGTAATATTCCGAGAACAAGTTGGACAATCGGCGGTATTACTAACGGAAAGATATGCTATGAGATTATTGAAGAGTTTGGCCCAGTGGCAAAAGAAGCTATTGAAAAGCAGGAAGTTACTGATAGCTTTGAGTATGTAATTGATGCAATTATTCTATATGCTGGTATGTCATCTATCTTAGGTGGAGAGAAATGCAGAGGAGCCGCATCCCACTCAGTATATTTTGGCTTTACAAATATTCCAGCAGCTCATCATACCGGACATGGACTACTAGTGGGTTTTGGCAATCTTTGTCTTCTTGCATTAGAAAATCGTAGCGAAGATGAACTTTTGACAGAGATAAAACTATCAAAAGAATGTGGTGTACCTATTAAGCTTTCAGAAATCGCTGACCTTACCGAAGAAGATCTAATGAAAGTTGCTAAGGTAGCATGTGATGCTAATGATATGAAAAATATGCCTATGGAAGTAACACCAGAGATGGTGGTTGAAGCGATTAAGTTGATTGATAAGCTTAGTGTAGAAAACTTTTAATATTCAATACAAATAAAAGCTCAAGGAGAGAAAAACTTCTTGGGCTTTGTTCTATTTAGATAAAGGTTCTTTGAATTCTAGGTTGAATATGAAAAGATGGTTGAAAAATAATCGTTATCCGTGGCTAAAATAGAGGGGGGTATCAAATGTTTGATGTAGAACATATCGGTTTAGTGGTTAAAGACTGCGAATGCTCACTAGAATTTTATTCCCAAGCTTTGGGATGTGAGTATATGTATAGTCATAAAGATGAGAAGGTTAAGCTAGTTTTTGTAAAAGCGGGTACACAAGTGATCGAATTTGTTCAGTATCTAGATCGAGAATATAATACTCGTCAAGTTGGAGCGATAGATCATATTGCTTTTCGAGTAAAAGACATTGAGGCCGAGGTTAAAAGACTCAAAAAATTGGAAGTAGAGTTCTTATATGATGAGCCAATACAGGTAAATGAAGAGATGAAGATTATTTTCTTCGTTGGCCCTGATGGCGAAAGATTAGAATTGGTAGAGAAGTTAAATTAGTAAATTTTGCAGTTAGGTGCAAGGTTGCGTTTAATGGCATATATAGAAAATAGATAACAAATCTCTCTGAGCTTATAAGTTTTAACATATAAACCTCCAGAGAGATTTTTATGTTTTAAGGAACATTTTTCAACTATCTTTATCTTTCATAAACCGGCATTTAACCAATAAATATATTTCTATAACCATAAAATTAGATTGACAAAATCTATTTCGATTGTTATAATTAATTTGACAGATATCAAAATAAAAATTATTGAGGAGGTATAATCATGAAAAAAAATGAACAACTCAAACTAGAATATCTAGAAACTTTGGATAAGGTGATAAAGGATTTAAATCAAAAGGCACTGAAAGCTAAAGAAGGTGGCAGTATGGATGAGTTCATTCTTGGAAAGATCAAGTGTAACGTCGTAGATATTTTTCAAAAGATGTTCAATACAAGTTATCAGAATGTCTACGTTGCCTTGAAAATTCCACATCTTAAAGAACATATTGCACAATATGAAAATAAGCATGAACAATTATACGCTGCTTATATGAGCTTTTTTGAGAAAATTTCTGCTCCCTGGAAAGAGAAGGCTCTAAAAGATAAAGAGTTTGGCAAATTAGAGGATTATCATAAAGAACAGGAGAAGTTAAATATGGCAGAAGAGGTTAAGAAAATCTTTAAGGAACATTATCAAAGAATTTTTGGAGGGGAGTAATTTGAAATCGATCAAACTTTTTAAGGCTCTTGCTGATCGTTCAAGACTATTGATTATTAACGCTTTGATGGAAAAACCCCTGTATGTCGAGTTATTAGCAGAAAGGTTACAGTTATCTGCTTCAACTATCTCCTTTCATCTGAAAAAGTTGGAAGATGTAGGCTTTGTTTATTCAGAAAAAGAACAGTATTATGTTATATATCATCTTCGCAAAGAACTTTTGGATAAGACTTTAAAAGAATTAATTAATGTTGAAGATATTGAAAAGAAAGTACAGGAAGCCAGGGTCGAACAATACCGAAAAAAAGTCCTTGATGCATTTTTAGAATATGGTAAATTAAAAGCCATCCCAGTACAGCGTAAAAAAAGAAGAATTATTCTTGAAGAGATTGCTAAAAAATTTGAAAAAGGCAGAGTGTATTCAGAAAAAGAAGTGAATTTGATTATTACTGAATTTCATGATGACTTCTGCACAATACGAAGAGAGATGGTAGGTGAAAAGATTTTTCAGCGAGAAAATGGAATATATCAATTATGTGAAAATGACTAAGACTGGACAGTCTAAAGTTCTATACACCTAAGAAGCGAGCCAATCCTCATAATCCAAGGGTTCTGCTTGCTTCGATTTAATTATTTTACTTATGGTAAATCGACTGCTTTTTTCAATAAT
>DAOVRZ010000148.1:0-9494 GCA_030627905.1 Halanaerobiales bacterium | reverse complement strand
TATATGTCACCTCAAAAATTCCAGATCTTAGTAATGTACATTCTACATAAATTACTAAAATCCTTTTATGCATTGCTAAATAATCCACATTATTTACCAAATATTTTTTAGTAAAATGTTAGTAGGTGAGTAGTAACTAAAAATAAATGTCACTACAATAAATAATATACTGCTTAATATAGACATACTTTTATTCATAACTTGTCCCCCAAATATTCTCATTAAAATGTGTTTGTCACTAAGAAGTACTACATCACTGTGATATTTGTGATTCTTAAAATTTATAACTAAGCTATTATTAATAACTTTTATATATATTTCTCATTACATGCAAGTTTTCCTCCTTCTATTTCAAAGATATTGTTATTCCCTCTTCGTTATTGAACAAGATGTCTAAGAACATATACAGAAAAAGAGACGTAATACTCCGTCTCCTTTAACTTTAAATTATTAAATTAACTCCGTTTTATAATCAATCGTCTTTCATTTACTGCATAGCATGTTCATTCAATCTTTTAGATAAGTTATATGTTGAGAAATCCTTTTTGCATTTAACCATCATCCCCTCGACCTGATCCCTTAATTTGATATCTTGAAGCAATGTTTGTTCAGTATGATATTTATACTTACCTTTTTCAATATCTTTACCAAATCTAATCTCGTTATTGTAACTTTTGTATTTCTTCACTAGATAAACCTGTCAATTCCATGATTTTTGAAGTCAACATATCTGCTGATAACATCTTTTTAGCAATTTCTCTCCTAGCTTCCTCTCTCCCTTTAAGTCGATAAGAAGAAACAAATTCCATACTCTTTTCAACCTCCTTTTCATCTAATTCATTTTTTATTCTATTACGATAGGTTTCTTCTTCATTTTCAGTGAGGGATAAATATGTTTCAAAAAATGTTACCAAAAACTCATTTTTCAAATCGTCTAACTTCATCTCTAATAACATTCGTAGGAACTCAATCTTCACTTCTATCTTTTCTTTTTCTGTCCAATCCATTTTACTTATTAACGCTGCCGCAACTGGATTATTGCTCTTTATAAACTTCTTCCATGATTCTTTTCTTAATTGAATTCTAAAGTTTTCAAAAATGGAAACTCTATTATAAAACTATCTGGTTCTACGATCTTTGCATCATGAGAGTATATGACTATTGGAATGATTTTATGTTGATACTTTTTATACAACTCAGCAAAATAACGATACATACTTTCATTATAATCTGCTAATCTCTGCGCCTGGCTTTCTACATGTATTAATATTACTCCATCTTCACTTCTTAGTTTTGTTTCTACAAGAATATCTACATAGTGTTGTTTAAACTTCTTATAATCTGTTATTACTTCCTCTCTTAAAAACTTTACATGATTTTTGTCCATCACTTTGATAATTTCAGGAAAAAACAACTCCACAAACTCTACAAAAAACGTTTCTAAAAGAGTTTTAAACAAGGCATCATGTTTTTTTCTACTTACCTTCCTGCTTTCTACACATAACATAATATAATCACTCCTCAGATAATACAATTAATTTAAATCTAAGGTAGTGGGAATTAGTATTTTATCTAATCTAAATTTATTTCTTTATCAGTTTAAAACAATAAAATTTATATTTTAGCAGGAAAGTAAATAAATTCTTATCTTTATTTTACCATTACAGCTATCAGATTTCAAGAGTTTTAAGTAACTTTTTTGACAAAATTCATTTATTGGTTTAGTATTTTAACTAATTAAATCATCGACTAATAAAAAACACCTTTTCAGGTGTAAGAATTCTATTAATTCTAATTTTATAAATCCATCTTAATACCATAGTTCTTAAGCCATTCTTTTCTTCTTTCGTAATCTGGCATGAAACTTTCTACCATATTCCAAAAAAATTTTGAGTGATTTAAATAAATCAAATGGCACATCTCATGAACAACAATATAATCAAGAACATATGCTGGAGCCATTGAACAACGCCAATTAAACATCAGGTCATGATTAGAAGTGCAACTGGTCCATCTCTTTTTTTGTTCCTTTATCTTTACAGAATTTGGCTAACATTGAAATGAGGTTGATAATATTCTATTCTTTCTAAACCCTTTTCGTTATTTAACAAGATGTCTAAGAACATTATACATCAAAATAGGAAGTAACATTTCCCGAAATAGAGAATAGTATATTAGCAAGTCAAATACCTAAAAAAATTTTGAATGAGGTGGATTTTTAAAATGGAGAAACAATATCATGATTGTCAATCAATGGATTCTATGTATTCCATGAAACCTATGGCTGGTATGGCTTCCATGCATCCAATGACTTGCATGTCTTCGTCTTCTATGCAACCTATGGCTTCTAAGTATCCTATGAGATAGTTTAAGACTATAAAGGGTCTAAATTAAGATCTTCAGATGTAATTTCAAAGACGTGAAACATAGAACAAAAACGATTGACTTCTATCATTAAAAAATTTATTTTCCGTGCTTTTAGGTTCTATGATAAGCAATCAAACAAAACCCCACTAAATTTCTAGTGGGGTTTTCGACCTTTACCGCACTAAATTCATTAATTCCTGCTGGTTTATTCTGCTTGTTGCATATCTTTCCTTTAAAACTCTAAATACCCTTTCCGTATTTTTATATTGACACTTATATTTAAATTGGCAATTTCCACAATCATAACATTTTATAAGATTTTGCTTTGGAAAAATAGTTTCAGGATTTCCAATTTCCTTTATAACACCTTTAATCATGGATAGAGGATAAAAAGTTCCCAGCATCTCTATAATGTCTCTATCATCCAAACCATCTGAACGTGCTGCCAAATAATCCCTCATACATTTATAGTACGTAACCATAGGTTTATGGAAAGTATTTGTTTGAATTTTACCCAAGAATCGTTCAAACACCCTATATGCACTACTAAAATCACCCTTTTTGCAGTAAAGAGCAGTAGTAAATAAAGATACATCTGCATAATACCAAGGCAGATCATTACTTATTGGTAGGTTTAAAATTTGTAACACCGTTGTATTATGGCTAAGATCCTTTTTTTCCAGAAAAGTAGAAAGGCTTTCAATATCTTCATCTGTGATATGTTTCATATTTCTGATCAACTTTTTAAACTTTACAAACTCTGCATATTCATCTAATTCTTTAACCTCATTGATTTCTTCAATCTCGCTGAAACCCGGAACTATAACATGAAATGCAGGAAATCCCAAAAAGGACACATCTCGCACATATGTATCATGGCCTTTAGTTTTCAGAAGGTTGATTAAGTATTTCAGCATCTCTTTGTTGGTCATCCTGCTAACATCTTCAAAAGGTCTAAATTCATAGCTTGGGGTTGTTTTAAAAAACTCAGGGGGATACCATCCACAACCGTTAACAAGAATATTTAATAAATTACTGTGTTCATCCTCCATATTACTCCTAAATGAAAACTCCCATACACCCCGCATATTCCTTACATCCTGTCCCTGCAAGAGTTCGGTTAGGGTACGCTCTGCTGCAATCTCAAAAGCAGGATGAGAACCGAATTTTACAAAATAGTTCTGCTGATCTCTGTTGATAAAGATTACTCCCACCACAGGAAGGCCTTGACCTAATGAGCAATCTTTTAATAGAACACTATAATTTCCACTTAACTCAATCTGCTTAATCATCATTTCTATTTTAGGATATTTTTTTAAATAACTCATAGGAATAGTAGGGGGGGTTATCCTTTCATCCATGATCCGTTGATTAACATTCCTTTCCAGCACTTCAGATATACCCTGCACTAATGCTTCCTCCGGGCTATTCCCAGCACACATTCCGTTCGACATATACATTTTTGAAACCATTTTCATCGGAATATAGGAGAGTTTACCACTATTCATGTTACAAAATGGAATAGCGATAAAGCCACAAGGGGATTCCTCATAGGAAATATCTTGCCATTTTTTTAGAAGCTCTTTTTGATCTATACTGGAGTCCAACTGAGTCAATTTTTCTTTGATCCATCCATTCTTACTCTTTAGTACATCTTCTATGCTCATCTGTTTTTCGTCAGGTGCATAAAAAAATCCTTTGTACTCTATCGCTTCCTGACTAACATCAGTATTAAGTCTAAAAGGTGCCTGATTTTGAAGTCGTTCCATTAGCTCACCATAAGCACTTGCCAGAGCGTATTCATAGGTGGTTCCTTTACCATTAGTAGAAAGAGTGGTATTCTCAATTCCAATTGTAAGAGAATAAAACCACTTTGCAAAATGGGCTACACCTTTTTGTACAGTTAAAATCCCTAAATCATTTAATATATTCCTGATTCGATTTAGAGTATTACGAGGTGATTCATCCTTATACTTTCGTGTGCCGATATGCTTCATTTTTCTCACCTCACATAAATTTGGCTTCAATAAAAAACTTTACTCATAGCCTGTTGTCACCTGTTGTCACCTGTTGTCACCTGTTGTTGAATTGTATCAATCACTCTTTTATGATGGTACTAGTAAAAATAAAATTATCCTAATTAGTATATTATATTTTAGGTAAACCAATCATATTACTCTAATTAAAAAGGTGCATACTATATTTATTAATCTATTTACTGTATATATCCTTTGTGACAGCTATTTGGCGACTTAACGTTATAAATTAATAAAAGAAACCCAGAACTAAACCATTATCAAAATGTCTTTATCCTGTTCAGTTAAAAAATACCCATCAATAATGGACGACTCTTCACCGTACATTTGATAGGTATTTTTTAACCTTTAAATCATCTCTTCTAAAGAAATTTCAACTTTTTTATTAACATTCGCGTCAACGTTGCCCAAAAAACAATCCTCTTTCTGACATCTTAGGTTAACATATAATTTCCTCTTCTTGTTTTAGAGTTTGTATTTCTTCAAGTGATAAACCTGTCAATTCTTTGACTCTCGAAATCAATATATTTGCTGATAACATTCTCATTACTACTTCCCTCATAGCCTCTGCTTTACCTTCTATACGACCTATCTCTATACCCTCAGCCCTACCTTTTAAACGATAAGATGAAACAAACTCCATACACTTCTCAACCTCCTTTTCACCTAATTCGTTTTTTAATCTCTTACGATAGATTTCTTCTTCATTTTCAGTGAGAGGTAAATACGTCTCAAAAAATGTTACCAAAAACTCAATCTTCACTTCTATCTTTTCTTTTTCTGTCCAATCCATTTTACTTATTAACGCCGCTGCAACTGGATTATTGCTCTTTATAAACTTCTTCCATGATTCTTTTCTTAATTGAATTCTAAAAAATTTAAACTCTAAAGTTTTCAAAAATGGAAACTCTATTATAAAACTATCTGGTTCTATTATTTTTGCATCATGAGAGTAAATAACTATTGGAATAATTTTATGTTGATGCTTTTTATACAACTCAGCAAAATAACGATACATATTTTCATTATAGTCTGCTAATCTCTGGGCCTGGCTTTCTACATGAAATAGTATTACTCCATCTTCCCTCTTAGTTTTGTCTCTACAAGAATATCTACATAGTGTTTTGTGAACTCCTTATAATCAGTTATTACTTCCTCTCTTAAAAACTTTACATGATTTTTGTCCATATCTTTGATAATTTCAGGAAAAAATAACTCCACAAACTCTACAAAAAACATTTCCAAAAGAGTGTTTAAAGTCGAGGTAATAACTACGTTAATACCTCTTAGGTTTAACGACTTCAGAAGGTTATTTGAACTCCCACTAAAGTTTTTAAATTGTTCTAGTTCTTTCACCCCCACCTATAGGGAAGAGAGACTTCGCCTTCTAAAATGTCGTTAAACAAGGCATCATGTTTTTTCTACTTACCTTCCTGTTTTCCACACATAACATACAATCACTCCTCAGATAATGAAATACAATTAATTTAAATCTAAGGTAGTGGGAATTATTACTATATATAATCCGAATTTATTTCTTTATCAGTTTGAAACAATAAAATTTATATTTTAGCAGGAAAGTAAATAAATTCTTATCTTTAATTTACCATTACAGCTATCAGATTTCAAGAGTTTTAAGTAACTTTTTTTGACAAAATTCATTTATTGGTTTATTGTTTTAAATCTTTAAATTAGCAACTCATACTAATAATAAAACCCCTTTAAGTAAATATTAGTTGTTTTTCAACCTATATCTACTTAAAGAGGTTTTATTAGTCTAAAAGAAATCATCATATAATTCATCCATTTTGTGAAAAAAATCACTCCAGCTTGGATTCTTTGCTTTATCTGATTTAGTTAGATAGTATGAATACTTATATAATTTACGTAACTCAACTTTCTTTCCCAAATTAGTTTTAACTAAATAATAAATAATTTCATATGGCCTAATTGCTTGCACATTATCTAAATTCGTTTTTAAATCTTCTGCTTATTCTATAAGCCTTAAAGCATTATAGTCATGTGAACAAAAATATAAATATTCCTTAGTTGCAATATGGGCCAGCGATTTAACCTCACCTCGATCATCACTATTATCCAATTTAGGGTCATAAGCTGTACAATATGAAATAGTGTATTATTTTCAATCAAAGATATAACGGCTTGATTTTGGACATCCGTATTTACAAGATTTAATTTCATGGGCTAACTCCCAAAAAAGTCTTTGATTTCTTCTAAATCTTCTATATCAATTTCTTCTTCTATTCCAAAATCAAATAAAGTCTTATTAAAAATATCTAAATCCTCACTTAATTCATTTAATGAAATTTTTCCATCCTCATAGTTTAGAATAAATTCTTCTAAAGCTGGACCATCCACACCAGATTTTTTTGTTCGTTGATTTAATAATTTAAAAGTAGTTTCATCAACATTGAGCCCAATTAAGTAATATTTATCGCCTTCATTTCTTACAGATTCTCTTATAAGTTCAGTAAATTGTTTATCATCTATAACTTCAATTTCTCGAAACCGTCTAACAATTGCTTTATAGGGAAGTTTATATTCACAATGCAACCTAGCAATTAAACGTAGCAAACTCAAATGACCCCAACTTTTTAAACTTATTTCTCCCTTATTTACTTTTTTAATCTCTTCTTGCAAAGTTTCAATAGGTAGTAATAATTCAGCAGCAAAACGATTGGCTTTGCACTCTCTTGCATCTTCTCTATCAATTGAAAACCTACAAATTGTCCAATCAATTTTTTCATAGTGATGATATAACTCATGTCCTAAAGCAAAAATTTGCTTATCATAATATTCATAGGTATTCAAACCAACAAAAGCAATTATTTTATTGATTTCTTTTGATCTTATATATAATGCCGAGAAAATATTATTTTGTTTATCACCTGTTTCAATTGGAAGATATAGAATTTGAATACCTATTTCACGAATAAGTTTAAAAATGTTATCTCCCAAGGGACCCATTCCAAAACCATACATATTTCGCTTTTCTTTAACTAATCGTTCAATTTCATAAATATCTTGTTTATCCAACATTTTAAGTTCTCCTTAAACGATGATGTTTTCTAAGACGTAAGACCATAGAAATCATTTGATTAAACCCTTTTTTTTCTTTTTCAGACTGTGTTTCGCCAAGCATAGCAATAAAAATATCCGAATTACTTTCCTCTTCTAGAATTTCTTCAAAATTAATATTTAATTCTTTTAAAAGCGCATTTAATTGTGATAACGAGGGTAAATGATTTTTACATTCAATTCTACTTATTATATTACGATTCATATTTGTTAACTTTGCTAATTCCTCTTGCGTCAATTCCAATTGCCTTCTTTTTTGTTCAACAATCTTTCCCAACTTCTCTAAAGAGATTTGTTTCAACGTTACACCCCCACTTATGATACTTTCTATATCATATTATATGTGCACCTATATTAATATGATACTATACATAGCAAAAAAATCAACTTTTTTAAAATATTTTTACCTCCATTTTCTATTGCGTAAATATTCCTAACTTTATATCGTTATTTTACTTGAAATGTTCACAGATAATTTAAATCTAAAGTAGTAAAAATGATAATTTTAACTACTTTAGATTTAAATTATTAACTAAGAAAAAAACACCTTTTCAGGTGTGAAAATTGAACAGTTATAATAAACATGCGAGTGAATACTCCTCACATGTACAGATTCCATTCCAAAAACATTTCTAGCCAAAACATAAAGTTTTAAATGGTTATTCTTTTTCTAACTCTTTTAAGAGTTTATTTAACCTTTTAGCAGTTTCTTTATATATCATATTATCGTCTCTCCGAACGCCTATAATCAGGACTTTTACCATTGAATCATCCTGAATAACTTTGTAAGCTATCCTAATTGAGGCTTTTCCTTTTATTTTTACGGCTGAACATCCGGTAAGATTAAATCCATATTTATTTCCAAGTGGCTCTCCATAACCTCCTTGGTCTTTAGTAAGTGGATTTACGGATATTTTTAATAAAGCCCCTAAAACTTTTTGTAAATGTCCGCTTTTTTGAACCTCATGTAAGTCAGCATAGGCTTCTTTTACAAAACCTATATCATATTTTGCATTTAACCCTTTTTCAGACAAAATGGACATAAGTAGTTTATCTATATCCTTTTTATTCACTCAAATTCCACCTCATCCATCGCCTTTAAGAGGTCATCTTTTGATATATTAAAATCCTTTACCATATCTGAAAATTTTGCAACAACTGGAGATTCTAATCTATTAAAAACCGATTCATAAAAATTCATTTCCTCAGCCTCATTTAAATGCTTGAGAAATATCAAAATCTCCATAATAAAACGAAAGTCATCAAAATTAATTATAGCTTTTTTAGTAATACCATCCTGTTGTATAAAAAATGGTTCTTCTGAGTCAATAATTTTAGCTAACTGACCACGATTATACTTAGAAATCGTATGAGAATTACGATTAAGAAGATCAAGCAATTCAGAAACATCATAAGGTAAAGACATTGACATACCCACTCCTTCTCAACTCCTTTCTATTAATATAATCAATAGCTAAGTAACATATGCATCATTTACTATATTTTAACATAGTTTTTGTAAGAATTCAATGCAAAAGTTGCAGCACTTTCTGCATATCTTTCTTTACAATCTAAAAAAATTATTTATTCATAATTTAACAACAGTTCGTCGCCTTATAATAGAGATACTCTTTCTTTATCATTATAATTTGCTGTAGTCAAGACTACTACTAATTCTGAGTTTCTAAGTTTATCCTCTATAGCTTTAAATGCCATATCAAGTTTCGGGCCAATATCAAAAATCAAATCCTTTATCTTCTCCCATCTTACCTTTTCAGGTACAAAGGTAACTATTCAATCGCTAACTAAAAAGTAAAGCTTTTGACTGGTTAGTTACTGCCGCCTTTATTACAGTAAAAGCATCAATTTTATGTTTATTAGCAGTTCCGATATAAGACATAATTGTTGCGAATGTATCAGCGCCAGATTTAGTCCTAAAGCAACCAGATACTTTTTGCTTTACTTTTACCATTCTGACATCGCGTTCTGCTT